>DNXU01000611.1:1799-8843 GCA_003505715.1 Cyanobacteria bacterium UBA8803
TTACCAATTACCAATTACCCATTTTCTAACTCTTGGCAAATCCTTTCCCAAGCAGCAACCGGATCAGGTGCTTGAGTAATTGGCCGCCCGATGACTAGATAATCAGCACCAGCTGCGATCGCATCTGCTGGTGTCATCGTTCGCCTTTGATCTCCTGTAGTTGCCCAACTCGGTCTTACTCCTGGACAAACTAGGAGAAAATCATTGCCGCAAACTTGCCGCAACTGCGATACCTCTTGAGGAGAGCAGACTGCACCATTTAAACCGACATCTTGTGCTAATAAGGCCATTTCCAAGGCATATTCTGGCAACTCTAGGGGAATTTTCAAGTCAAAGGCCAAATCCCGTGCCGACAAACTGGTAAGTAGTGTAATTGCAATTAACTTTGGAGGCGGACATCCTGCGGCTTTTGCTCCCTCACCTAATTCTGCCACAGCCTTCTTAAGAGCAGTACGTCCCGCCACCGCATGAATAGTGATTAAATCTACCCCATAGCCAGCAGCCGCCCTCGTTGCCCCTGCGACGGTATTGGGGATATCGTGAAACTTGAGGTCGAGAAATATCCGCTTTTGCTTATTTTTGAGGGTATGCAGTATCTGTGGACCACTACTGACAAATAACTCCAGCCCGACTTTCCAGAAGCTTACTTGGGGCAACTGTTCCACCAAAGCGATCGCTTCCGCTACACTCGGCACATCTAAGGGCACAATAATCCGCTCTGCTAATGACATAAAATATTATCTACTCAACTCTTCTGTTTCCCCAACCCCTCCCCTTCATCCCTCATCCCTCATCCTTAAAAAACACGAGCTGGGTAGATTTGCAGTTTCAAATTATCACAGTGCCATCAGCATGGAAATAGGCTAAAAAAGCCACAGCCATAAATACCCACAATATCAATAGCGGTAATAATGGTGACATGTCTACACCTCCTGAAAATCAGGGTAATGCCTATGTGTTTGCTCTACTTGCGGCTCGATCCCTAGCAGGGAAGTAGTTAGCGATCGAGGTCAGGGAGTTCCCTATAAATAATTATCTCACCTAAAGCAATATTGTTGACGGGCAAGGAGACATCCAGATAGGTGATGGGTGATGGGTAATTAGGGAGAAATTGCTGACCAATGACCAATTACCAATTACCAATTACCAATTACCAATTACCACCTATTACATTAAATTATTACTAGCGAGCTGGAATAGCAGTTTTTTAATTTGCAATGGGAAATTTGGGAGTGATTTGACCCTTATTATTGATAGTTAGTGGAGTATGAGGAAAATCCTTCTGGGTCAACTGGCGCAGTAACCGAATACTGCGACCTTGGGAATCGGGATAGGGAATGCCTTGCCCATTGAGCATAATTGGGATAATCTGACCTGACACTAAATCTCCCCGGTTATTGAGTTTCACATCTAAAACCAGAGAATAGGCAAGTTCGCCTTGGGTGGACAGGGTAGGGTAGCCCATGAAATTGCCTAAAGAATAAGCGATTAATTTGCCTTTATAGATCTCTAAGGCTCTAGGTACATGGGGGCCATGTCCTAAAATAAGATCGGCACCTCGATCGATCATGGTGTGAGAAAACTGCACTAGATTGCCCCGATTTTCGCCATAGAAATCTTCAGTGCGGTTCCTGACGTGCATGGCACCCGTTCCCTCAGCACCCGCATGAACCGAAATGACTACAATATTAGCATTTTGGCTAGCTTCTTGTACTAATGCTGTAGCTTCTGGTAGATTATTCAGGGAATTGTGATAGTTAAACGAGCTAAAGCCAATCCAGGCGATCGATAAATCTTTCAGGTAAGCATAGAGGATTTTATTTTTCTGACCGAGGGCTTGCAGACCAGAGCTTTCAAGGTTAGTGATGGTATCTCTAAACCCCTGCACTGTGAAATCGTAGGAATGGTTATTCGCAACGCTTAAAATATCAAACCCAACGTTTTTTAAAAGTGAGGCATAGCTGGGAGGTGTGCGAAACGCAATCATCATGCCTCCGATCTGCTTCGCTGAGTACGGATAGTTGGTTAATGTACTTTCAAAATTGCCAAATAATAAATCAGCTCCTTGCAGGGTTGGTTTAACGGCTTGAAAAAGACTCTCCTTTTTTGGATGCAATCGATTCCGAGGATAGTTAGTACCCGGTATAATATCGCCAACGGCTTTAATCCGAATGGTGACATCTGGTGGTGTTGGCTCTAAGGGAATATTTGATGTAGGTTGGATTATTGGTTCCGGTGGGGGGTCGGGATATTTGTAGACAAAGCCATAGCTCATACCGCCTAAAAAACTCACTGCCCCTACCGAGAGCAGTAAAGACCTGCTATCTTGTATCTGAATATTCACCTTTCTTGGCTCACTCACACCGACTTATTCAAGATTAGAATAGGCCAGAACTGTCCCTAGATTTGCAGCCTTCTTGCACTAGGGTATGGCTGTTAAGTGTAATTCGGGATCTTGGGCAACCCAACCTGCTGGGGAACTGTAGCGAACCTCAAAATGTAGATGGGATTGACTAATATCAGGACTTCCAGTGTTACCAACCGTTCCCAGAGAAGTTCCTGGCTGAACCTTCTGGCCTGTTCTGACTGCTATGCTGCTCAAATGAGCATAGCGGGTTTGGCGTCCTCCTTGGTGGTTGATCACCACCAAATTGCCATAAGTTCCTTGTTCCTTGGCGAAAGCGACAGTTCCCCCATCGACGGCTAGCACTGTTGTCCCTGCCGCTGCCAGCAAATCAATACCACTGTGAAATGTGGTTTGTCCGTCGGCACCTTGATGCCAACCGTAACGAAGGACGATCGGCGCTAATGCAGGCAAGGGATAACCGGGAAATCCCGTATAGTTATCTACAGGGCGACGCTGCCCTACTACCCAAGTCCTCACAGGTTGAGCAGTTCTGAGAGGGTTAAGCAACCCAGTTTGTTCGAGGTGAGCAACAGCAACCAGATGGTTAGCATGAGTCAACTCATAGTCTAGCGCTGCTTTTGTAGCCCTAGCTGGAGTAACCAGGCCAACTATGGTGACAAAAATGGGAAACCAGCGAGATAAAGTCATGAGCTTAGGTCATAGGCAACACATTCCAGGCTAACGTTGCCAATTGCCACGATCCAATTTATCACCATGATTACTGATCCCATTACTGACAAATCTTTATGAGAATTAGCTTCCTTTGGGTAGTATTCTATCTGAGACTTAACAGCACGCAAAAATCAACATGAGAATTTTATTCGTTGCCGCAGAAGTAGGCCCCATTGCCAAAGTCGGCGGTATGGGGGATGTGGTGGGGGCATTACCCAAGATTTTGAGGCGGATGGGGCATGATGTGCGGATTTTCATGCCCTACTACGGCTTTTTGCCTGACAAGATGGAGGTTCCTAAAGATCCCATTTGGTGGGGTTATGCCATGTTCGAGGGGTTCGCGATCTACGAAACCGTTTTACCGGGTACGGATGTACCCTTATACCTCTTCGGGCATCCTGCTTTCAATGTCCGCAATATTTACTCTGGGGAGGATGAAGACTGGCGGTTCACTTTCTTTGCTAACGGTGCTGCTGAGTTTGCCTGGAACTACTGGAAACCGCAAATTATCCACTGCCATGACTGGCACACGGGCATGATTCCGGTGTGGATGCACCAAGACCCGGATATTAGCACGGTCTTCACCATTCATAACCTGGCATATCAAGGGCCGTGGCGCTGGCGGTTAGAGCAGATGACCTGGTGCCCTTGGTACATGCAAGGTCATAATACGATGGCTGCTGCCGTGCAATATAGTGACCGGGTAACGGTAGTTTCTCCCACCTACGCCCAGCAAATTCGCACGGCTGAATACGGTGAAACCCTAGAAGGCTTGCTATCGTTCATCAGTGGTAAAACCGTGGGCATCCTGAACGGGATTGATACGGAAAGCTACAATCCAGAGATCGATAAATACATCTCTCATAATTTCACTGCTGATACCATTGAGTTGCGCCGTAAAAATAAAATTGCCTTGCAGGAAGAAGTTGGTTTACAGGTCAACTCCAGTGCCTTTCTCATGGGTATGGTAACGCGCCTGGTGGAGCAAAAAGGAATTGACCTTTTACTTCAGGTGATCGATCGCTTTCTCTCCTATACCGATAGTCAGTTCGTGCTGCTAGGTACTGGCGAACGTTACTATGAAACCCAAATGTGGCAACTTGCCTCTCGCTATCCGGGTCGGATGTCCAGCCAACTTCTATATAATGATGCCCTAGCTCGACGCATTTATGCTGGTAGCGATGCCTTCCTGATGCCTTCACGCTTTGAACCCTGTGGCATCAGCCAAATGCTGGCTATGCGCTACGGTTGCGTACCAATTGTCCGCCGCACTGGTGGCTTGGTGGATACCGTGTTCCACCACGACCCCATGAACCACACTGGCACAGGTTACTGCTTCGACCGCTACGAACCTTTAGACTTCTATACTTGCATGGTGCGAGCTTGGGAGGGCTTCCACTATAAAGAATACTGGCAGAACGTGCAGCTGCGCGGCATGGGTCAGAACTTTAGCTGGGAGAAATCAGCAATTGAGTACGTTAAAGTTTATCGAGAGGTTATAGGACTACCGCCAGAGGAAATAGAGCCACCCCAGCCAGAGGAAACTCTAACACCAGCAGCCAGCTAAAACTTAGATTCCATCAGCTATCAGCTATCAGCTATCCAGTATTTTTCTACAACCATTGTGAGTAGAGGCAAAAGAAGCTGAGAGCTGACGGCTGAAGGCTTAGGGCATTTTTCAATTTGACACATAAGAGCTACACCTCTAGAGTAGAGGTATGCTTACTCTTAAATACAACGTTTAATTAAGTCTCTTGTCCCAGCCTGAGTTTTCCTGGGCCGATAGTTCCCAACCAATTCTTGTGAACCTTGACCGCTTACAGGAAATAACTCTTGGTCAAGTCGAGTTGCAACGCGAACTGCTAGACTCGTTTATTGAGGTCATGCGAGTTAACCTGGAAACTATCAAGCACGCGATGGACGTGAATGATTGCTTGACAGTCTCGCGATGCGCTCATCAGATGAAAGGGGCAGCTGCTAATATTGGAGTTCCTTCAATCAAGGCGATCGCCACTGAACTAGAACATCAAGCACAACAACAAAACCTTGTCGGTGCTGCCGAGTTGTTAGTTGTTCTAGAGAACCAGCGATCGCAAGTTCAAGCGTTGATCTTGGATCAGCTCCCCTAAGATACCATTCCGTTGTGTTGGCTATGGCGAAGATTTTAGTGGTTGATGACGATCTGACCGTTCAGTTAGTGCTGAGGAATTTACTCAAAAACCAAGGTCACGAGGTCATGATTGCCCAGAATGGAGAAGAGGGACTGCAAAAAGCCAAGTTAATGCATCCCGATTTGATGATTTGTGATTGGGTAATGCCACATCTGGATGGGTTAGAAGTTTGTCGGCGGGTGAAAGCCGATCCAGAACTGGCAACCACCTTCTTGATTTTGCTAACCATGCGCGACCAAATCCCAGACCGGATCGAGGGGTTGGATGCTGGAGCAGATGAATTTATCTCCAAACCTATTATGACCGAGGAGTTATTGGCACGGGTGAGAGCAGGACTGCGCTCTTCTCAGTTAACCCAACAATTAAGCCAAGCCCTACGGCAGTTGCAACGCACTCAAGCACAGCTGGTACAAACTGAAAAAATGGTTAGCCTGTGGCAGTTGGTGGCAGGAATTGCACACGAACTCAATAACCCTATTACCTTTATCTACAGTAACCTGACTTATGTAGAACGCTATACCCAAGACCTGATTGAGCTAGCACATCTCTATCAAGGAATTACCCCTAACCCTAGTCCTGAAGTTGCCGAAAAACTGGAAGCTATCGACCTGAACTTTCTCATGGATGACTTGCCTAAAGTTTTATCCTCCATGCGCCGGGGAGCAGAGCGCATTGAAAAAATGGTGCTGTCTTTACAAAAATTTTCCCGCCAGAATCGCTCTAACCTACAATTTGTCGATATTCACCGCGAACTCGATAACACCCTATTGATTTTGCAGCACCGCTTACAGTCCTGTAAAGAAGAGTTTGGGATTGAGGTCATTAAGAACTACGACGAAGACTTACCGCTTGTAGAATGTTACGCCAGCCAGTTAAATCAAGTATTTCTAAATATTCTTAACAATGCTATTGATGCGATCGAGTACGAAGATCGCACGTCAATAGGTCGAATTGCGATCCGGACTCAACGGTTAGCTCCCGATCGCATCGCAATCGGAATTGCCAATAATGGGCCGGAAATTCCGCCCGAAATCAAAGCACGCATTTTTGACCCCTTCTTCACCACCAAACCTGTAGGTAGTGGTACAGGATTAGGGCTAGCGATTAGCTACCAGATTATTGTGGATCAACATCAGGGATTGCTCAAGTGCCTGTCGGAACCGGATTTGGGTACGGAGTTTTGGATTGAGATTCCTTGCTACATAAATAAGCCGATGCTTCCGAGTCAGGAAATCTTGCCAGGTTTTGTTAGCGGGTAAGGGTCGAGGGCCGCCCCTCTTCGCTGGCTAAGACCTCCCTGCCTCGCCTACAACCCACCTTCCGCACCCTCAACTGGTACAATCGGTTTTCTCTTAATTAGCAATTGGGAATTACTAACTTTTAATACAAGGGATACGGCAAAAACTCTTCCCATTCCCCATATTTATGCCTTCCTACGGAGAACCTCTATAAGAAAATTCTCTGTCTATAAAGATTAAATGATGCTAAGAATACTGCTTTTCTCGTTTTGTCTAAGATAAAATTACTTTTTTAATTTTCCGGACTTGGATTAAGCGCCAATGAAGCTTAAGACAAAAGCTCCTTAAGAGAATATTTTATTACAAATTGGGTAGTTGCTCATGAATATATTACAAAAGCGCCTGAGCGAGCTATTTTTAATTTTTTCTTTTATAAGAGTAATGAGTTTGGGGATAGCAGGGCTGGATACTATTTCCCCAGCTTTCGCTGAATCTATAACCCCAGCAATTGATGGCACGGGTACAGTGGTTACTCCTGATGGTAACCGTGTAGATA
>DNXU01000611.1:8863-17973 GCA_003505715.1 Cyanobacteria bacterium UBA8803
TTCACAGTTTCCAGAAATTTGGCCTCTCGGAAGGCCAAACTGCCAACTTTCTGGCTAACCCCCAAATTCAAAATATCCTAGGGCGAGTAGTTGGGGGTGATGCCTCCTTCATTAATGGCCTAATTCAAGTTACTGGAGGCAACTCAAACCTATTCTTAATGAATTCGGCTGGGATTGTCTTTGGTACTAATGCTCAGCTCAATGTGCCTGGTGATTTTTTGGCTACTACGGCTACAGGCATTGGCTTTGGCAACAATAACTGGTTCAATGCCTTTGGCCAAAATAACTACCAAAAGTTAATCGGCCATCCTCATACCTTTGACTTATCTGGTGCGGGCAATATTATCAACGCTGGTAATCTGGCTGTTTCAGAAGGGCAAAATTTAACCTTACTGGGCAGTAATGTCATCAATACCGGGCAATTGACGGCACCGGGCGGGAATATTACCATTGCCGCTGTGCCAGGTGAGAAGTTAGTCAGAATTAGTCAACAGGGAAATCTGCTAAGTTTGGAGATTGCCCCACCCAGGGATAAGAACGGGCAGCTGCTTCCCATTACTCCTCTTGATTTACCAACTTTACTAACAGTTGGGAGTAGCGATGTTGAAACTAAATTGACAGTTTCTGCGGATGGAACGGTGCAGCTAAAGAACTCCAGCAGAACTGTAGTCGTTGAGGCGGGGAGTGCGATCGCATCCGGCACTCTTGATGTCTCCGCTCCAATAGGTGGTAGCGTCAATGTGTTGGGGAATCGCGTCGATCTGATTGGTGCTAATATCAACGCTTCTGGCATCAAAGGTGGCGGTACGGTAAGAATTGGGGGAGATTATCGGGGTCAGGGAACTGTGCCGAATGCAAGAGTTACCTCTGCTGACGACGATACTATCATTAACGCCAATGCTCTGGCTAATGGCAATGGGGGTAAAGTTATTGTCTGGGCAGAGGATACGACAAATTTCTCGGGAGCGATCGCAGCCAGGGGTGGTCTGTTAGGAGGTCACGGTGGGTTTGCAGAAGTATCGGGGGGGCAGAAGCTGAAGTATGAAGGTTTAACCGACTTGCGGGCACCCTATGGACAGACTGGTAATTTACTCCTAGATCCTCCAACCTTTGTTATTGCTAATTCCGGTGGTGACATTACCCCAACAACTGTAGAACTGGCTCTGACTACCGCTAATGTAACCTACTCTGCTACCAATTTTCTTACAGTCGCTGATGCCATTAACTCCGGTAGCGGGTTTAATTTAACCCTCGATGCACCCACAATAAATCTGAATGCACCTATTGCTCTGGGAGGCCAACTTTTGGGTACGGCCAATACTGTCAATGTCGGGTTAAGTGGCAGGATTCAAAATGGTGTAGATGTAGCGACAACGGGTGCGATTGTCAATCTTGCCGCCGGAACCTTTGTCAACCCAACTCCGATCACCATTGACAAATCCCTGACGTTGAGAGGTGCGGGAGCCAATAATACTACAGTGAGTGGCAACAATACCTTCCGGGTATTTGATATCAACGGTCTGAATGTCACCCTAGATGGCTTGACTATTACTAATGGCCGTGCCGAACGGGGTGGCGGTATCTCCTACACGAGCGCTGGGACGCTGAACATTACAAACAGTACTATTACTGGCAATAGCGCGATGGGCGGTAATGGTGCTAACGGTAGTAACTCCGGTGCCGGCGGTGGCGGTGGTGGTGGAGCGGGCCTTGGTGGCGGTCTATTTATTGACGGTAGCGGTACAGTTACTATAACCAACTCTACCTTTTCTGAAAATCAGGCTCTTGGGGGTAATGGCGGTGAGGGATTCCCTAATGATGGGGTGTTCAATGGTATTGGTGGCAACGGTGGTGGTGCTATAGGCGGTGCTGGCGGTACTCCCGGTAACCCAGGCAATGGTGGTGGGTTTGGTAGTGGCGGCGGCGGGGGTGGTGGATCTGAACTGGTTGGTGGCGCTGGCGGTGCTGGGGGTTTCGGCGGCGGTGCTGGCGGCGGGGGTGGCAGAACTATCGGGAATAGTGGCAATCCTAGCGGCCCTCCTGGCTTTGGTGGTGGTACAGGTGGGCGAGGTGAATTTAGTGCTGCGGGTGGTGGAGGTGGTGGTGCTGGTTTGGGTGGAGCCATTTTTATCAACTCGGGTGCCCTCTTGGTTAGTAACAGCACCTTCTCTAACAACACATCGACCGGGGGTACGGGTGGTTTAGGAGGCTTTGGCTTTGGAAATGGAGGCAGCGGCCAGGGGTTGGGAGGGGCAATCTTTTTGAATACGGGGAATGCTACTCTGACCAATAACACTATCGGTGGCAACACGGCTAGTGGCAACGGCGGTGGTCTCTATAACCTGGGTGGTATCGTCAATATCGGCAATACTATCGTTGCTGACAATATTAATCCCACTTCCCCTGATGTTTTTGGTGCTTTCGCCGATCGAGGTAATAATCTGATTGGAGTAAGTGATGGCAGTACGGGATTTACAGCTAGTACTCTAGTGGGAGGGTTAACTGCTCCTATTAACCCCTTGCTAGGTCTGTTACAAAATAATGGGGGTTCTACCCAAACCCGTGCCCTACTTCCTGGCAGTCTTGCTATTGATGCAGGCAATAATGCCTTGGCTCCTGCAACAGATCAACGAGGTGGCGCACGGCCTCCCTTTGGTACTGGGAATGGTGCCAACGTGGATATTGGTGCTTACGAAGTCACGCCATCTTACATCGTCACTCGCACCGCTGATGATAGTAATATCGGTAGCCTGCGGTCAGCCATTAACTTTACTAATCTCTTCTCCACTCTGACTAATCCAGGTACAGCGGTCTTTCAAATTCCCACCACCGATCCGGGATATGTAGCGGCTTCAGGATATTGGTCAATCGCTCCGAACTTGGCTCTACCCACCATTATCCAGCCTGTCATCATCGACGGCAGAAGTCAGCCCGGATTCAGCATTACCCCTATTGTTGAACTCAATGGTATCAATGCTGGCACTGGTGCGAATGGATTGGTTTTAGGAGCAGGTGCGGCAGGTAGCCTAATTCAGGGCTTAGCTATCAATCGCTTTGCCCAGAATGGGATTTTAGTGCAAAGTGATAGCAATACGATCCGAGGCAACTTTATTGGTACAGATGTCACGGGGACTCTGGCATTGGGCAATGGCAGGAATGGCGTGCTGGTTCAGGGGGGAACCAATAATACGATTGGTGGAGCTTGGCCTGAGGATAAAACTGCGATCGCCTACAATCCGATCGGGGTACAGATTGCAGAGGGCGGCAGTGCTAGCCTAACTAACTCCACTATTACAGGCGGCTCTACAGGGTTATTGGTAACTGGGGCACTCAGCGCGATCGCCGATTTAACTCTGGGTAATACTGCCTTTTTGGGTCAAACTGCTGACTACATCACTTTAATAGAGGGTGTGATGACCGGGCAGCAAATTGACGCTACAGCTGTTACCTTCGATGGGTTGACAGGCGCTGCCGCAACGCTGCCGCAACTGTTTGCCCTAGAAAATAAAATTACCCATGCTACTGACAATCTGGGTACAGCTGGTCTGATTCGGGTCAACCCTAACCATCTATACGTGACTCCCGTAAGTGGAAGTATACAACGAGGTGTGAATGCTGCTCTTGCCGGAGATACCGTCAACGTGGCAACGGGAACCTACGATGAGCCAACTGTGAACCTTAATCGTTCGCTCAATTTGAACTTTGATGGTACTGGAGCGATACTCACTGGCAATTTGACAACAGCAGCGGGGGGCAATATCGGACTTTCCGGTATCCTAACAGCCCATGGCTCAGAGGGCATCACTTTTGCCGATCCTACAAACTTGCTGGATAATGTGGCTCTATCCACTACAGCAGGAGATATGACCTTCACCAGAACCGTAGGGAATCTCAGCCTCTTGGGTCACCTGCTTCTTAATAGCGCCAATAATGTCAATACCAGGGAAATCACTGCCACCAGTCTCGCGATCGCTGCTAAGGGAAACATCACCACAACTCATATCAACACGAGTTCTAGTACGGCTAATGGCGGCGCGATCGCCCTCACCAGCAATAGTGGAGCTATTATAACGGGGAATCTAACCTCATCCGGGCAAACTGATGGTGGGGATATACGCCTTGAGGCTAGTACCCAAATTGGAGCCGGACAAATTAACTCTAGCGGAGTAGTAGGGCAAGGAGGTAATGTCACCCTCGATCCTGTCGGTGATATCCAAGTCAGTTGGATTAACACCCAAGGGGGAACAATTGGTGGAACTGTAGATATTACCACCGCAAGCTTCTTCCGAGCTACCGACCGTTTTATGGCTGCCAATGGTTTAGAAGCAAGCATTTCTAGTATCGGCAGCAACCAGAGCGGTGCTATTACTATCCGCCATGGTGGAAATGGTATCGTTCCCTTTGATGTGGGAAATGCCACCACCAACGGTGCAGCCGCTGCCATTACCAGTGGAGATTTTACGATCGCCCCCCTCCAATCTTTCCCGTTCACTCACCAAGAAGGCAATATTCAGATTATTAGCATTGATGCTCCCCCCAATAATCCTCCCAATAATCCTCCAGATAATGCCACTAACCCACCTATTAATCCTGTCGATCTACAGCCATCTAATGCCATCCCAGAACCATTAGAATCAACTGCGGCAGTCCCCAGTACCAATACCTCGTCCTCTGCTGCTCAAGACACCAAAACTGAGGTAGCTCAACAGGAGAGAGCTTTAAACGATACGTTTGAAGCTTATCTGGGGAGCGGCGATACCCGTACCGTCACTCTAGAGGAAGCTCAAGCTACCTTACAGGAGATCGAAAAAATTACGGGTCTCAAACCTGCCTTGATCTATGTCTTCTTTAAACCCAAAACCTCTGCTACTGAAGAACAGAACCCTAACTCAACAGATATCCTCTGGCAGTTCAACTCTTCTGGCTTGGCTAACCGTCAGGGGCAGTTATTGCCCAAAGATCGACAAGCTCAAGCTACCGATCGGCTGGAATTGTTACTGGTTAGTTCCTCAGGTGTCGTAATCCGACGGCGAGTAGAGGGGGCGACGCGATCGCAAGTCCTCCAGGTAGCCGAACAATTCCGCAGTAGCGTGACAAACTTCCGCAGCACCCGTGGCTACCTACCTAGTTCTCGGCAGCTCTATCGGTGGCTAGTTGCACCTTTAGAACCAGATTTACAAGCCCAAAAAATTAATAATCTGACTTTTATTATGGATGCGGGTTTGCGCTCGGTGCCAATAGCAGCGCTGTATGATGGTCAGGGTTTTATTGTGGAACGCTATAGCGTTGGCCTCATGCCCAGTCTTTCCCTCACGGATACTCGTTACGTAAAATTGCAAAACCAGCAGGTCTTGGCTATGGGAGCAGCTACATTTACCGACCAGAAACCCTTGCCGGGAGTGCCAGTGGAGTTGGAGGCGATCGCAGGTCAGTTGTGGCCGGGAGAAACGTTCCTGAACGAAAGCTTACCCTGGAAAATCTCCAGCGAGTCCGCACCTCTGAACCCTTTGGCATTATTCATTTAGCCACCCATGCCGAATTTCTACCCGGTAAGCCTTCCAACTCTTACATCCAGTGGTGGAATGTCAAGTTGGGGCTGGACCAACTGCGTCAGCTCAAATTGAACGATCCGCCCGTAGAACTGCTGGTCTTAAGTGCTTGCCGTACTGCTTTGGGAGATGAGGAGGCAGAGTTAGGTTTTGCTGGGCTGGCAGTGCTAGCTGGAGTAAAGTCAGCACTTGGCAGTTTGTGGTATGTCAGCGATGAAGGGACAGTGGGGTTAATGACGACCTTTTACCAGGAATTAAAGATCGCCCCCATCAAAGCGGAAGCGCTGCGACGGGCCCAATTAGCCATGCTAAGTGGGAAGGTACGCATTGAAGGAGACCAGTTAGTAACTGAGAGCCTTCGCCTGCCCTTACCGCCAGAGTTAACCGATTTAGGAGATAAGATTCTTTCTCACCCTTATTACTGGAGTGGTTTTACACTGATTGGCAATCCTTGGTAGCCCCATGAACTGGGTACACCAGAACGCATGAACAGAAGAATACAGAAGTTCAGGAGTTCATAATAAAACCTGTCGCAGGGCGGGTTTTGACTTAAGACCTATCTGCGAAGCCCACAATATTGGTCGCTAAACCCGCCCCTACAGATATTATTGGTGTTTAACCGGGCACTCCCTCACTCCCAGCTTCCTCACTCATAAGTTGGCAACTCCTACTCGTTTTCTTCACCAAGGCTTTTTGGAATCTTTATCGGTCTTCATGCAATTTTTACACTAACTTGGTGTCAGATCACTTTCAATAGGTGATAGAGATCGCATGAGGGATGACCTATGAATGCTGTACTGGTCGTAGATGACGATAGAACCCAGCAGCTAATTATCTCGAAAATTCTCAAAAGAATAGGCTTAAACGTGATAATAGCCAGCAATGGGGTCGAAGCCTTAGAGCAGGTGTATAACAATTCACCTTCTCTAATAATTCTAGATCTAAATATACCTGGGATGAATGGCACTGAAGTGTGCGAGCAGCTCAAAGCCGATGAAAAGACTCAGAAGCTGCCTGTAGTGGTGTACTCTGGCCAAGAAAGAGAGTTTGATAATTACTGGGGAAAATCGAAGTGCGCAGATGCTTACCTATCTAAAGTTTGCCATCCCCAAGCACTAATTGACACCGTCCTTAAGCTTCTGTGCTTCTCTGCCTGCTGTTGTGTAGGTTGACCCATTAACCCCATTCGGCACTTGCCGCTGTTACCAGGGATTGGGGGAATTTAAAATTGAATATTGCTAACCACAATATCTTACTCGTTAGATTTGCGATTTTAGATTTAAGAAAAAACACACCACTATTATTTATCTAGGGAGCTACTCTAAAATCTCAAATCTCTTGGCCTAGGACTTCAACTATTGGACGGTTTTATCCCAACTCAAAGGGTGTAATTGAAAAGGCTCTAAGCACTGAATACCGTCTAAAACTTTAAGAAGCCAGTTATTGAACTGCACGATGTTATTAACACCCAGCCAATACACGACAAAACCTTCCTTAATTAGCTCGTAGCTCAATTTATCTACCTGGTAATGGGGAGCTTCGCCGTAGAGGATAACTCCGGGTTTAACATCGCACATAGCGGCTAAGGTTTTTGCCCGCTCCAGATCAATTGCTTCATAGTGGCTGGGCAACAGGGTGTATTTGCCGTTCACTAGCAGAGAAACTCGACCATGGAACCTCAAGCGAACCCACTGCTCTGATGGGGATATCCATTTCAAGAATTCCTGGATAGCCCACTCGTCTAAGATGGTACAGTCGCTCTGAGACATCGGCGTAAATTGTGTAGTTTAGATCGTTATTTTACAGACATACTTTCATTCCCAATCAGAGATTAGGGAATGTATCGGTAAACCTCATGGTAGCGTGCTTCTTGCTTAATCGCTGTCCAAAATGACCGCTACAAAGGTTTTACAAGATGAATCCTACCATGTTAGTCAATCCAGAAGTTCCTACAAATCAGTTTGTACTGGCAGGGGCTTCTTGTAATTGATTTACCTGAAAACTTACTCTGTGGCAATAAGGTTCATCCCCCCCATACACCCAAACAACAATTTATGCTTGGAATTCTCAAGTTTTCGATCTTCACCAGGTTAAACGAACCGTCTAGGTTCATTTATTGATTCCAGAGGGCAACCCTTAAAATTTGCCCTGCTTTCCTCAGATTTTATAATATTTTATCATTTTACCTTAAGTCAACTTGAATAGGAATAAGTATCTAAGAGCAGTTAGACTTGTTGTTGGATACCATGCTCCCTCATGCCAATTTTTTTACCTTTTTTTAGTCAACAATCCGTGACAAATCCGATGCTCTATCGACAGCCCCAGCCAGCTGTATGCAAATGAAAGGTGTCGCGAGCGATCCCCTCTTGACTGGCTGTTGCAGCTTTAATAAAAGCCTGGAAAATACACATTTGTAGGGGATCGTTGAGTGAGAGTTCGGGATGCCATTGCAGTGCGATCGCAAAGGGGTGTTGTTTGTGTTCTAAAGCCTCAATAACACCATCGGGTGCTTGGGCGGCGATCTGCCAACTGGGAGGGACACTACGCACAGCTTGATGGTGCCAAGAGACAACCATTATCTCTTGCCTGCCCATAATGCTAGCAAGTTGACTGTCCGGCATAAGTTGTACCCGATGCTCGCAGGGCGATACTAATTCTAGTCGGTGGATCACAGCATTACCTACTTCCTCCGGTAGATGAGGAATCAAATCACCACCGCTAGCCACCATTAACACCTCCAAGCCCCGACAGATCCCCAGTATTGGTTTCTGTTCTGCTAAGGCCAATCGCGCTAGCGCTAGTTCCGCAGCATCCCGATCTTGGTCTACACCGTAGATGGTAGGATGGGAAGAACCTTTGTAGCAATCTGGGTGTAGGTCGCCACCGCCAGTCAAAATTAGGCCATCCACGATTTTTAGAAACGCTGCTGGGTCAGTTTTGACCGGAGGTAGCAAAATCGGGACACCACCTGAACTTTGTACGGCTTGAGTATAGCCAGCTGGCGAGTAAAAGTTACCCGTTTCTTTATGGTTATAAGTTGTAATTCCAATAATTGGCAGCCTTGGTGTCATCCCAGTCTTATTCTTTTGTAGTTTAATTGCAAGTCAACACTTCGTTAACTGGTGCAAATCCTTCAGCATCTTCATACCCGACTAATTCTGAATAGTAATTTTTATTTTGGAGAAGAACCACCCGTGCTGTATCAATATTTTTACCATAAAACGTCAGTTCTCGTTTAGTTGTAATGGTTACCTCTTCACCTTTGCCTACGGGTGAAGGAAACTGTTCGTAGGTAAATATGGTGTTTCCTTCTTTTTCTTTGACCGTAATAAAAGACCGCATTCCGAGAGGGTTGGGTTTGCCCGAATCTGGATTGTATTGGCAGGTTCTTTCCTGGTTGGAGGCTGCACAACTTAAGGGAAAAATCATAACCACTAAAATTGCCAACAACCGAAAAAGCTTGATTTGCATATTTTTGGAGTTATCTTATAGTGTTAGCTGAATTGAAAATAGGGTGAGGACGTGAGGGGGTGAGGAGGTGAGGGGGTGAGGGGGTGAGGG
>DNXU01000183.1:0-1645 GCA_003505715.1 Cyanobacteria bacterium UBA8803
TGCTCTCCGGACTTGATATTACTGGAGTTTAGCGATCGCCTCCTTCTCCACCAAAACTTTTCTAGTCAACAAATCCTTAACCGTTGCCAATAAAACTCGCCGTTCATCTACTTCAAACCACACTTCAATCCGATCTAACCCTATTTCTCCCGGTGGATCGAGATGGGCGACGCAAACTTGCTCGTGGTGAGTTTCCAAAGAACGGTAAGCTGTCTGCTTGTACAACTGGCTGCTGGTCATCCGGCCTAGCGCATCATAGATAACCTCTGCTTGGGCGATCTCGCCAACTTCTCCAATATCGAGGCGAATCTCCTTTTGCCCTTCAATAGCTACTTGTAATAATAGCGGTTCCGGACGCTGGCAAGGATACTTAATACCCTTTTCCAAAAGGGGGAAATAAGAATAACTCTTACTATAGGGTTCCCAAAGACGAATGGCATAACTGTGGCGTAGGTAATCCTCTAGACTTCCCACTTGGGTTAAGGCCAAAGCCCCATGGGCGACGGCTTCAAAGGGTTTATCTAACTTCACCTTCGCCTTACCGAAATAGGAGGTCATCAACTGCTGTACCGCAGGAATTAAACAACTCCCTCCCACCATTAACACTTGCTCAATATCGCTTTTCCCTATGCCCTTACCGAGAGCAACAGTCAGTACCTCATCTACAGCATTTCTAAGTTGTTCTAGAAACTGTCGAGCTTCTAGAATCTCCTCTAAACCATCCCGACTGAGTTGCAATTCATAAGATGTAAAGGTTTCCTCATCTAACCAACTCTCTTTAGCTTCCTCTGTGGTAGAGAGGCGAATTTTCAGTCGTTCGGCTATTTCTAATAAATTCTGCCAGCCCACTTCGCCAATATCGGTTCGCGTTAAACCATTCTTGTATAAGTAATCCTCTACAAGCCAAGTATCAACATCTTCCCCACCAACATAAGCATCGGATTTAGCTAATACTTCTGCCCGAAAAACCTTCTGATTACTCCCCTGACTCTGCTCGATTTGGGGAGAAATAGCATTCATCCGCACTAAGCTTAAATCGAGAGTGCCGCCACCAAAATCCACCACCAATACAGCGGCACTAGGGTGCTGCACGGCATAGCCTAAAGCCGCAGCCGTAGATTCATCAACCAACTGCACATTAGCGACATTCAGACGACTTGCCAAGTCACGGAACCAATCCAGATAGCGCTCAAACGCCCCCACAGGTACAGTTAAAATCAACTCAGAAGGTTGGATTTGCTGAGCCTCAAGCTGTTGCCAAATAGCCTTGATAAACAATTCTGAAACCAACTCGGCACTGTATTGGCGATCGTCGAGCAGACGTGGCGGGGGTTGAAAGTCAGCAGCTAAGTCCCGTTTAAAAGCTTTAAAGAAGCGATCAGGTTGAGATTGTCCCAGGCGTTGCGATCGCACTTGTTCCCCTAACAGCACTTGGTTAGGCTCTTTAATAAATACCTGGGTAGGGATCGCAGGGATATCTGTCACCTCTCCCCCCCCTGACACGCTCTTAAAAATTCGGGATATCGTACCCAGCCTTAAAGTTTTCGGAGCTTTAGTATCCGGTTCTAAAATACTGACGACGGTGTTACTGGTGCCGAAGTCAATAGCAACAGTAGTCATATTTCAAGGATGAGGGATGAGGGAT
>DNXU01000183.1:1934-6258 GCA_003505715.1 Cyanobacteria bacterium UBA8803
CTCATCTCTCATCCCTCATCCTTAAATTTAATTCCCCCAGGCAGAATGCGACTAACTTTAGCGGGGTAGAGGATGCGCTCTCCATCCCGATATCCGACAAAGCGAATGTAGACTAATTCCCCTTCTGTAATATCATCAGCATCTGGCTGGTGCAGTTGGGGATCGTAAGATACTTGTTCCCAAGGCTTACCAATGGGTTCGTATCCCCAACTCTCAGTCAAATTCTCCAGTGGCGTCAACAGGGCAACCAAATTTTTAGCAGATAAATCTGGCTTAGCTTCAGCCATCTGGCGAGCTGTCGGATAATTGATCAGTAAGGGTCGCAGTTGCTCGAAGGTCTTATCCTGGAAATCACCAGATAACTGAGTTGATTGCTCCTCTAATTGGAGGCGCAGGCGCTGGCATTGCTGCCGCAACTGTTCGATTTCTATGGCATCAGCCGCTTGTTTGGCTAGTAGAGTATCTGTCAGCGAGCCGCTCTTCAGCGCCTTTTCCTTACTCTTAGAACCAAAAAGGCTTAAAACAAGTAAAGTTATTCCCAGCCATAGGAAAAAACCAAACCACAATAGATTGGGGTCGTCAACCATCACGCCCCCTTCTTACATCTGGTTCAGAGTTGTTGTTTGAGAAGAATTGAGGTTTTCTTCACCCTCATAGTATTCCGGTAACAATTCTCGATCTTCTACTGCACCCAGAGCCTGTTCCAGCCCTTTAGTAGTTTCCATACAACTCGCTCCAGTCGCACCAATTACGGTTTCCGTAATCTTGCCATCTTTGCCAATACGATATTCAATCTTTTGATACTCAGCCATGATGACTCCTAAATTGGAAAAGGGATGAGGGATGAGGGAGGATTTGGAAGATATGCCCCCATCTTAACCTAATGGCTTACCGAGTGAAGGTTATCCGATGTAGGGGCGAGTCGCTGTTTGAATATAGTACTACCAGCGACAAAATCACTTGACTCGCTCGCCCTGATTTACTCATTCCTCATCCTTTATGACCTGTACTGGCGATACCAAGCATCTAGTGCCAGTTGATGTACTTCTCGCCAGGATAGGTTGTGTTGCTGGGCGATCGCGGCACAATCGTCGTATTCGGGTTGTACGTTAGCGATCGCCTTTTCGCCAAAATATTTGCGACTTGCTACTTTCACGCGCACTCTGCCGTAGTCTGTGCTAACTTCCTGGATTTCTCGGTGTAAAATAGTGCGTTGCTGGGTAAAGTGGCGGATGCCTAGGGTTGTGGTTTCGCGAAATAAGATATCTTCACAAACCGTTAACTTTTCGGGGGGACAAATCACTGTCAGTAACACCCCAGGGCGGGACTTTTTCATCCCAACCGCTTGAGTAAACACATCGAAGGCTCCGGCATTAAACAGCACCTCTAATACATAGCCAATTGCTTGAGGACTTAAATCATCAATTTGAGTTTCCAGCACGCAGATGGTTTCGCGCCAAGGCTCTTTAGCCTGAGGTTCGGTGTTGGTGGCTGGTGTTACTGACCACTGTCGGAGCGGGTTTGGCACTGTTGGCAGGCTGGGAATAGTAAGTCCTTGCCAACTCAATTCACTTCTAGGAGCTGGCTGTTCGCCAATCCAGAGTCGTAGGATGTTAGGGAGCAGGAAATCCGAGGAACCTGCGCCGTGACCCACTTTTTCGATCATCATCGGTGGTGGGGAGCCGAAGCGAGTAGCTAGAGCAACAGCGATCGCAGCTCCGGTTGGCGTCACCAGTTCTTTTTCAATACCATTACTATAAACTGGCACCTGACGGGATTCCCACAATTTCAGGACTGCTGGCGCTGGCACTGGTAACCTACCATGAGCCGCCCAAACGGTACCGCCGCCTGTAGGTAGGGGAGAACAGTAGAGTTGGTCAATACCCAGCCAATCTAAACCTAAACAGGTGCCGACAACATCAACTAGAGCATCGGTGGCTCCTACTTCATGGAAATGAACCTGCTCCGGTGCTATACCATGAACTGCCCCTTCTGCTTCTGCCAGTTTGCGGAACACCGCCAAACTCCAATCTTCTACCCGTGGGGGTAACCCAGCTGCTTTAATTAATCGCTCAATTTCTGGCAGGTGCCTGGTGGGCGGGTTAATCAAGGGATCAGGTTGGCGATCGCTCTGGCTGCCACTGTTTGAGGTATAATCTACAGCACCCTCATGGTGATGGTGGTGATGCTCGGCATGATTCTCCTGATGGTGGTGGTGCTGAACCGCACCGACCAACTCCACATAGACTTTGGTTGCTAACTGACCTTTGCGGTGAACGCTTTCAGCCCATAACTCGTACTCCCTCTCAATACCCAGTCCTTTGAGTTTTTCTTGTAAATATTCTAAAGGCACACCTGCCGCCACTAATGCTCCTAGGCACATATCACCGGCAATTCCTGTTTGGCAATCCAGGTAGGCTAATTTGGTCATGAGTTCATTAATAAAGGATGAGGGATGAGGGATGAGGAATGAGGGGAATAGGTGTTCTATATCCATTCTCCAATGCCTTATGGTCTATGCCCCGTAACCATTTTTGTAAATTAATGCTTCTTTAAGTATTGTTACCGTCACATGGTATGATGGCCTCAGGCTGGATGCGATCGAGCCATGGTTTTGGAGTACCGTTTGCTGCTTGCCGTGAACTTTTCAGACGACTCTCTTGAAACGACACCACCAGAGGAGGAACTCGCCGACCAGAGTTCCGCACCTTCACCATCCACTTCTTCAATGCAGGAGTACTACCAACTCAAACAAACCTTGTTGTTGGGGACTCTTGTAATCACGGGGATTATTTTTATCTCTGTTTGGGTTTTTTACTCGCTTGACACGGCATTGAATTATGCGATCGGAGCCTGCACTGGTGTGGTTTACTTGAGAATGCTGGCGAAACACGTTGAGCGGCTAGGCACCCAAAACCAGCAGCTGAGTCCGACTAGATTTGCGCTTTTTATTGGGGTATTTATCGTTGCCAGTAAATGGCAAACATTGCAGGTTGTACCTATAGTTTTAGGATTCCTAACCTATAAAGCAACAATCTTCGTCTACATGCTGCAAACCACTCTCCTGCCTGCTTCTAAGTAGGTAAAATTGTTAGGTAAGCTAACGTTTCACTCTTGACAAAGATCTGGGTAAATCTCCAGAATGGAAATGATAAATGAATTGAGCGTTCTGAATTCTTTACCCCTTGCTGAATTAGAAGTTGGTCAGCATCTGTATTGGCACATTGGCAATTTAGAAATCCACGGTCAGGTTTTCCTTACCTCTTGGATTGTGATTGCCCTTTTGGTCACTGCTTCCCTAGCTGCCACTCGCAACGTTCAGAGGGTTCCTAGCGGCATCCAGAATTTTATGGAGTACGCCCTGGAATTTCTGAGAGATTTAGCAAAAAACCAGTTGGGTGAGAAAGAGTACCGTCCTTGGGTACCCTTTATTGGCACACTTTTTTTGTTCATCTTCGTGTCAAATTGGTCGGGGGCACTCGTTCCTTGGAAGTTGATCCATCTCCCATCTGGTGAACTAGCCGCTCCCACCAATGACATCAACACGACTGTCGCCTTGGCCTTGCTAACCTCGCTAGCGTACTTTTACGCTGGGTTTAGTAAGAAAGGTTTGGGATACTTCGCTAAGTATGTTCAGCCCACACCTATCCTACTGCCGATTGCGATTTTAGAAGATTTTACCAAACCCCTTTCCTTAAGTTTCCGTCTATTTGGTAACATTTTGGCGGATGAACTGGTGGTCGCGGTTTTGGTGTTATTAGTTCCCCTGTTTGTACCGCTGCCTGTAATGGCGCTCGGTCTATTTACCAGTGCTATTCAAGCTCTAGTGTTTGCCACTTTGGCTGGTGCGTACATTCATGAAGCCCTAGAAGGGCATGGGGGAGAAGAGCATGAGGAGCATTAATAACGCCCTCAGTCGATCCAATTTTGAGCTTTGATAGTTGATTGTCAATTCAAAACTCAAAAGTCTCTCTTGTTTGTTTGGTAGTTTGTTTTGTAGTCAAGGTAAGTAAAACATCATGAATCCAATCATTGCTGCTGCTTCAGTTGTGGCTGCTGCTCTAGCCATCGGTTTGGCTGCTATCGGTCCTGGTATCGGTCAAGGAAATGCATCTGGACAAGCTGTGGCAGGTATTGCCCGTCAGCCAGAAGCTGAGGGTAAAATTCGCGGTACTCTGTTGCTAACCTTGGCCTTCATGGAATCACTAACAATTTATGGTTTGGTGGTTGCCCTCGTTCTACTTTTTGCTAACCCGTTTGCTTAAAACTTCCCCAACGTTGTAGGAAAGAAGTCTGAAGTGTAAAGGATGAGGGATGAGGGATG
>DNXU01000183.1:6486-14917 GCA_003505715.1 Cyanobacteria bacterium UBA8803
ACCCCCGTCTGCATTCTAGGTTTGGGTTCCGTTCCTAATTGGATCTGTAAAAAATGTTTGATTTTGACGCTACCTTGCCCTTGATGGCAGTGCAGTTCCTCCTGCTAGCAGCGATCCTCAACGCGATTTTCTACAAGCCACTGAGCAAGGTATTGGATGAACGGGATGATTATATCCGGAAAAACGAGCAGGAGGCACGAGAACGACTTTCTAAAGCTAAGGTATTAGCCCAGCAATATGAGGAGCAACTAGCAGAAGCTCGTCGGCAGTCCCAAGCTACCATCGCCGCAGCTCAAGCAGATGCTAAAAAAATCTCAGCTGGGGCAATTGCTGAAGCTCAAAGTGAAGTCCAGTCTAAACGAGAACAGGCTCAGCAAGAAATAGAGCAGCAAAAGCAACAAGCCATGCTTTCCCTTGAGCAAGAAGTGTATGCTTTGAGCCGCCAGATCCTAGAAAAACTCGTAGGGCCAGAGTTAGTCAAATAACAACAGCTAGTAGTTCGGTTATCAGCGATCAATTTACCACTTGTTCGAGATTCGGGCAAGGGCAATTGGCAATATGATAGCTGCACTTCAGGGGCTGGCAGTTAACTGTTCCTAAAGGGATAGGCAAAAGTCTTAGAAGTTGAAGCTCAAAAGTTCTAAATGAGTATCATGGGAAGTTTCTTATTTTTAGCCACAGAGGCTCATGGGGAAGGAGGTTTCGGTCTAAACCTAGACATTTGGGAAACCAACCTGATCAACCTTTCTATCCTGATTGGCGCACTGGTTTACTTTGGCAGTAAGTTGGTGGGCAAAACCATGAGCGAAAGACACTCGAGGATTGCTGAAGCCATTCAAGAAGCTGAGGGTAAGCAAAGGCAAGCTGCTGAAGCACTAGCAGATCAACAGCAAAAGCTAGCTCAAGCTCAAGCCGAGGCCGAACGAATTCGCAAAGCTGCCGAAGAAAGCGCCAAGGCCGCTAAAGAAGCTATAATTGCCCAGGGCGAACAGGATATCAAGCGCTTAAAAGAAGCAGCAGTGCAAGACCTGAACACCGAAAGGGAGCGAGCGCTCGCCGAACTGCGGCAACGGGTGGCAGCTATGGCGATGACACGAGTTGAAGAACAACTCAAATCTCAGCTAGATGAAGCCGCTCAGCAAACATTAATTGACCGCAGCATTGGGATGTTGGGAGGTAGATCGTGAAAGGCAGTCTTTTAAGTGCTGGGGTAGTTGAACCTTATGCCGAAGCATTGATGTCTGTGGCTCAGTCCAACAACCTCACCCAGCAGTTTGGTGAAGATGTAGAGAGTCTGTTAAATCTTCTGGCTGAATCGCCGGAATTGCAACAGTTTCTAGGCAGCCCAGTTGTGAAAGCTGAAGACAAAGAAGCAGTATTGCAACGGATTGCTGGGGATCAAATGCATCCCTACATGGTGAATTTTTTGAAGATTTTAGTGCAACGGCGGCGCATCCTGTTTTTGGAAGTTATTTGTAAGCAGTATCAAGCACTGTTACGCAAACTGAATCAAACGGTATTAGCAGAGGTAACCTCAGCTGTCGCACTTAATGAAGGCCAGCAACAGGCCATTCGGGAGAAAGTCATCGGCATCACAGGAGCCAGGAACGTAGAACTCGACACCAAAATCGACCCCGATTTAATTGGAGGCGTCATCATCAAAGTAGGTTCTCAAGTGATTGATTCCAGCCTACGAGGACAACTACGCCGCATCGCCCTACGCCTAAGCAGTTCCACATAGCCAATTGTGAATTGAAAATTGTTAGTTGAAAAAGCGTTAATTAAAAAATTAGCGATGAACAACGAACAATGAACCAACAACAAACAACCAACAACAAACAACCAACAACTTATGATCAGCATCAGACCTGACGAAATTAGCAGCATTATTCGCCAGCAAATTGAGCAGTACGACCAACAGGTCAAAGTATCCAACGTTGGCACCGTTTTACAAGTAGGTGACGGTATTGCCCGGATCTACGGTTTAGAAAAGTGCATGGCCGGGGAATTGGTGGAATTTGAAGACGGCACGGTGGGTATTGCCCTCAACCTTGAAGAAGACAACGTGGGTGCCGTGCTAATGGGTGGAGGTCGCGATATCCAAGAAGGTAGCTCCGTCACAGCTACTGCCAAGATTGCCCAGGTTCCCGTCGGAGAAGCACTAGTTGGTCGCGTCGTGGATGCCTTAGGTCGCCCCATTGATGGCAAGGGAGATATCCACACTAGTGACTTTCGTCTAATCGAATCTCCTGCTCCCGGTATTGTGGCACGGCGTTCCGTTCACGAACCCATGCAAACAGGGATTACGGCTATTGACGCGATGATTCCCATCGGACGGGGTCAGCGGGAATTGATTATTGGCGATCGCCAAACCGGAAAAACCTCGATCGCTATTGACACGATCATCAACCAGAAATCAGAAAACGTTATTTGCGTTTACGTCGCCATCGGTCAAAAAGCCTCTACAGTAGCTCAGGTGGTAGGCGTGCTTCAAGATGCCGGAGCCATGGATTACACCATTGTTGTGGCTGCCAATGCTTCTGACCCTGCTACCCTACAGTACTTAGCTCCTTACACCGGAGCATCAATGGCCGAGTACTTCATGTACAACGGTAAAGCCACGCTCATCATTTACGACGACCTCTCCAAGCAAGCTCAAGCCTATCGCCAGATGTCCTTGCTGCTGCGTCGTCCGCCCGGTCGGGAAGCTTATCCTGGCGATGTGTTCTACCTCCACTCCCGCCTGCTGGAGAGAGCGGCTAAGCTGAATGACCAACTAGGTGCTGGCAGCATGACCGCTCTACCGATTATTGAAACCCAAGCGGGTGACGTATCGGCCTACATTCCCACCAACGTGATCTCCATTACCGACGGTCAGATCTTCCTCTCCTCTGACTTGTTTAACTCCGGTTTGCGGCCTGCCATTAACCCCGGTATTTCCGTATCGCGGGTAGGTTCTGCCGCCCAAACCAAGGCGATGAAGAAGGTAGCAGGTAAATTAAAACTGGAACTCGCCCAGTTTGATGACCTGCAAGCATTTGCTCAGTTTGCCTCAGATTTAGACAAAGCCACCCAAGACCAACTAGCAAGGGGTCAGCGCTTGCGGGAAATCCTCAAGCAACCCCAGTACTCACCCCTAGCTGTTTACGAGCAAGTGGCATTAGTTTACGCTGGTCTGAATGGCTATCTGGATGACATTCCAGTTGACAAGGTTACCAGCTTTACCAAAGGACTGCGGGAGTATTTAAAGACCAGCAAGGCCAACTACGGCGAAATCGTGAAACAAGAGAAGCAACTCAACGACGAAGCCGAAAAACTCCTCAAGGAAGCGATCGCCGAATACAAGCAGACCTTCCTAGTATCTATGTAATTGGTTGTTGGTTATTGGTTGTTTGTTGTTTGTTGGCAAGTTATTCGTTGTTAGTCACAAAACGAAAACAAACAACAAACAACAAACAACTTGCCAACAAACAACAAACAACTTGCCAACAAGATTATGCCGAATCTAAAATTCATTCGCGATCGCATTCAGTCGGTCAAAAATACCAAGAAAATTACCGAGGCCATGCGCCTTGTGGCTGCGGCTAAGGTGCGTCGTGCCCAAGAACAGGTCATCGCCACTCGCCCTTTTGCCGATCGCTTGGCTCAAGTTCTCTATGGCTTGCAGAACCGCTTACAGTTTGAAGAGGCGAATTTGCCCCTGCTCAAGCAGCGAGATGTCAAGTCTGTAGGTTTACTGGTCATTTCCGCTGATCGCGGTTTGTGCGGTGCTTACAACACCAACGTCATCCGCCGCGCCGAAAACCGCGCCAAGGAACTTCAGAAAGAAGGGGTAGACTACAAGTACGTGTTGGTGGGACGCAAAGCCATCCAGTACTTCGAGCGGCGCGATCAACCTATTGATGCCAAATACGCTGGTCTAGAGCAGATTCCGACAGCAGCAGAAGCATCCATGATTGCCGATGAACTACTTTCCCTATTCCTATCGGAATCCGTAGACCGGGTTGAGTTAGTCTATACCAAGTTTGTTTCCTTAATTAGTTCTCGCCCAGTCGTACAAACCCTGCTACCGCTGACGGCGCAAGGACTAGAAGCCCAAGATGATGAAATCTTCCGGCTGACCACTCGCGGCGGTGAATTTGAAGTGACGCGGGAGAAAGTCGCCATGACTACCCCCCGTCCCTTCCCCCGCGACATGATCTTCGAGCAAGACCCGGTGCAAATTCTAGACGCCCTCTTGCCCTTGTATTTGAATAACCAGTTACTGCGAGCTTTGCAAGAATCAGCCGCCAGTGAACTCGCAGCCCGAATGACAGCAATGAACAACGCTAGCGATAACGCCAGCGAACTAATTGGCACCCTGACGCTGTCTTACAACAAAGCGCGGCAGGCAGCCATTACTCAAGAGATTCTAGAAGTTGTCGGTGGTGCCAACGCGCTCAGCGGCTAAATATTATTCTTCTGGTTTAACTCTAGAATGCGTCTGAGACAAGTCAGGCGCTTTTTTTATGCAGTAAGTCTACCTGAAGAAAGATGAAATGAAACTCACGATTACTTACATTTCTAGTCATGAGGTAGTAACGTCCTAGTGCAAGAATGCAGAAGGAAGGAAAGCTTGTACATTAAGGTTTTTAACCTTTTTTAAATGGAGGAGTATTTCTGCTGCGCTGTACTAGGATCTCCTATGCCCTAGGCCACATAAGCTAAGGCAGCCGAGCGCAGTTGATATATTTACCGGAGGAGCGATCGCTTTTTTGGTTAACATACCTGTTTCCCTAAAACTTTAGCTGAAAAATCTACACTAGTAGTCAATACCAATGGCAAATCTTGATAAGGAAACCAAACCAAAATCTTCTAAGCTATCATTCTTTATCCTTAATTTCCTAATAATAGCTTTTGCTTCTGCAATAATTATTGGTTCTTTGAGTTACTTAATTATCCGCGATTTTTCCTATGGTATAGGCATTGGCATGAGAAGTCTATTGGTCATTCTTCTGCCAATAATAGTTATTATTTTTATACGTTCATTTGTGAAAGTAGAATCGACTGAACAAAGAGAAGTACCTCCATTTAATCTATTTTTTATTTTCTCGATACTCACATTAATGGCTTTCGTAACTTTGAAACTTTATTACAGCCCAATAATTCCCCTAGCACAGATGTTATTATCATTGATTGTTATACTAGCAGGTACAATTTATAAAGGCGTTCATTTCAAAGCACTGGCCTCCTGTAGCTACGGTATCGTGTCTGGGTTCTTAGCATACATCCTCCTCTTCGAGTTACCAATTTAACAGATTGTTGGTTGTTGGTTGTTGGTTGTTGGTTGTTGGTTGTTTATGGTAATAACAAATAACTAGCTCGATCGCATCATCTTGAGAGAGAGCTTGATATCGCATATTCTCTTACCACAGGCTGTAAGTAAAAAAGAGTAGAACCCTTATCAATAAATTTAGGTGTAGCCTTATCTATTAGACATCGCTCCGTCAGCGATTCTAAAGCTTCCAGTAGATTAGTCGGCGACATTTGCGGTGATATCTGCTCTCGCAATTGGGAAAATGAAGCAGGTTGATGATTACTACTCAGCCAGTTAATAATCTCCTTTTCAGGATCGGATAAACGCTCAAAATGCCGATCTAACAAATAGCGAATATGACCGAATACTCCTGGTTTTTGTTGTAAAAATTCAGAAAGATTACCATCAAACAAGGTTTGAATTGTCCGCGAAATAATTTTTAATGCTAAGGGATTACCTCCATAAAAATCAACGATTTGGTTGCAATCATTTAGAGATTCCCAAAAACAACCATTAGCTGTCAAAATTTTCTGCGCTGCTGCGGCTGGTAATCCCTTGACTGGCAGGGAACGAACTGGTAAAATTGCACCTTCTAATAGCGCAATTTCTTTGGGTTTTTCCCGACTAGTCAAAACTAAACAGCTTTGATGGGGCGTTTCTCCCAAGCGTTTCAGCAGTTCCCCATACCCCTCATAGCCTTCGCCATAATACCCCATGCAATGGCACAAATCCGTGGCGCGATCGCACCCTTGCAGAATCGTTTCCATATTATCGAATACCAGCAAGCAGCGATGTTCTCGTAAATATTGAATCAATTGGGAAATTCTACCATCTACAGTTTCTGGTAAGTTAACTTCCGTATCATTTGCCAAAAATTTAAGTAAACCTGCCAGAAGCTCCTTAACAGGATAAGCATGATGGAGGCTGCGCCAGATGACAAACTCAAATCGATCCTGAATTTGCTCGGCTAATTTCACAGACAGGCAGGTTTTACCCATTCCTCCCATCCCGACAAGGGCAACCAAGCGGCTGCGCTCTTCTAGTATCCAACTTTCCAGTTGAGCCAGTTCTTCTGTACGTCCGTAAAAGACACCACAGTCTGGTGCTTCATCCCAATCTCGTCGTACCTTAACTCTGCCAGCACCTAACTCTGCCACTCTCTCGCTTGGCAATTCTGGTCGATAATAGTCCCTTGGCTCTAAGAATAAACTAAAGGCAGCAAAGCAGCGATGTAGAGTATTTTTATCGACTCCAACTTGGCGATCGCATACTTTGCACAAAGTATCTGAGTCTAAGCCAATACGAAAGCTTAAAGCTTCTAAGGTGTAACGAATACCATCATTGTCACAATCTTCCGCCTCAGTCCTGGCTCTTTGGAATTTCTCCCATCCTTGAGGGGTCAGGATTACACCTCGCTTGCGTCTTGATTTTTGTAGATTCATCGGTTGCAGATCAAAACGGTAGATATAGAGTTTCTATAAACGTGAGAAGCAGCCTGATAGCAGTGGGAGCGAGTATCTTGAGTTTTAGGTAAAAAGACCGCTCTTCCCTCTATAGCTTTTACTGATAGTGGGTTGACAATTATTTATTTTGGGTAGCTTATTTGAGTGTCACTCAATTAGAAGGGAATAGGGAACAGGAAATAGGGAACAGTCCGTTGGGGATGGGGATGAGAGATTCCACCCCAAATATGCCACTTATAGAAGTGGAGGTCTCTTACTCCCGGAGCGGAAACAGTACATAGCACAAACTCAGGAGTTATCCAATTACACCATATATATTGTCAATGGTGCGTTAGCTCCAGCGTAACGCACCCTACTAATAAAGGCTGCCATGTTTTCTAATTCTGTGCTATAATCATCTACCATTAAGTTTTGTAACCCTCTACAGGCGTTTAATCTCCCAAGATACTCAAACCTTTGCCGAAGATCGGGAAATTTTTCCGAAGTTTAGGGATTTTGCCCTAGCAAGTCAGTCAAGTTTCCATTTACGGAAAGCCTCTCTCCTATTGGGGTTGGTAAATTGACCGCCAAAAAACCTTTAAGTTCCTTCTTAAGTTCCTAAACTTCGGTTGAGGAACCTAGGCTGAACAGACAAACTGAATTCATTAGACAGATGACAGTTCATCAGCTACAAAGGAAATTATTACAATGTCTATCGATTTAACTGTGCCACAGAACCTGAGCGCTAATGCCCAATTCGTACAAGATCAAAATGGCAATATCAGCTCACTAGCTCTAGGAACTGAGAATGTTGGTATCGGTACAACCAATCCAGAAACTAAACTAGATGTGCATGGTGTCATCCGTACCTGGCATAAGGATCACCCTGAGGCAACCTGGGACAATGTCCAATTGTGGTCGGAAGGTGAGAGGAGCTATCTAGTAGCTAGCGGTGCTAATCAAGGGCTTTTCATTGAGGCTCAAGATGAAGGACAAAACAAAACCAACGTCCTGATCCAACCCAGTGGTGGTAACGTTGGTATTGGTACAACCAATCCTGAAACTAAACTAGATGTGCGTGGTATCATCCGTACCTGGCATAAAGATAACCCTGGTGCCCCTTGGGACAATCTCCAATTGTGGTCGGAAGATGAGAGGAGCTATCTATTAGCTAGCGGTGCCAATCAAGGGCTTTTCATCGAGGCTCAAGATGAGGGACAAAACAAAACCAATGTCATTTTACAATCCAGTGGTGGCAAAGTCGGTATTGGGACGATAGCACCGAGGAATCCTCTAGCTATTCGTGCCCAAGGAGGCGCGGAAGAATTAATCAGCTTTGAAGATCCCCAAGGCAACACAAAATGGCACATTAACCAAAATATCCAAGGATCGGGATTAAACTTTGTAGAAACAGGTGTAGCTGATGGACGCTTGTTTATTCAGGCTGGGGGTAATGTTGGTATCGGCACATTAACTCCTAGTGCCACACTAGACGTGAATGGCAGTATCAAAGCAAAAGGATTAGATTTGAGCGGTCCATTAACTATCTCTAGCGGCGATTTAACCTTGAAAGATTTACCAGATGCTTCAACTGCTCCAGCTGGGGCTAACCTGGAAGTCCTGGTAGTTGATAAAGCTACAGGTAAAGTCTATATCCAATAATGGCTCCTATTGGTAATTGGTAATTGGTGAT
>DNXU01000183.1:14986-38108 GCA_003505715.1 Cyanobacteria bacterium UBA8803
CCTCTTCTGTCACTCTGGGAAAATAAAAATCGTAGCCAACTGATGAAAGTCAATCCAAATCTGCCATTTGGCGATCGCGAACTGATAGAAACTCATGTCTTAGACCCTAATAGTGAAAGTCTCTCTATGTAAGGGCTTCAGATTTGGCTCTGCCGCGAGTGACAAAAGAGCGTTACTATTACCAATTACCCATCACCAACTACCAATCACCCATCACCAACTACCCATCATCCATCACCAACTACCCATCACCAACTACCCATCACCAATTACCCATTACCCATCACCAATCACCAGAAATTTTATTATGTCCGAAGAAAAATTAAGTTCCCACGGGACTTTGAGACTGGAGTCTGGGACGTTGTGGGCAAAAGTTATAGAGCGAACCGAACATGCTCTCCAAGGCGGTGCGCTCTTGTCGATACCGACGGAGTTTGAGTTTGTAGAGCAAGAGGGTATTCGGTTCTTGGTGCGGATCTTGTCTAACTTGGTACGCAAGGATGAGGCGAAGCAAAAGCAGGATAAGCAAGCAGCATCCTCCTCCTCAAAAGACTTTAACCCCTTCCTGCCCTACGAGGAGGATTTGTTTGTGGCAGATATTTCCGACACCCATTTGTGCCTGTTGAACAAATTTAACGTGGTTGACCATCACCTGCTCATCGTTACCCGTGCTTTTGAAGAGCAGGAAAACTGGCTCAACTTACAGGATTTTGAGGCGATGTGGGCCTGTTTAGCCGAAATTGATGGCTTGGCATTTTATAACGGGGGTAAGATGGCTGGTGCTAGCCAGCGACACAAGCATTTACAACTCGTCCCCTTACCACTCGTACCTGAGGGGTACAAGATGCCCATTGAACCCGCGATCGCATCAGCCAAATTTGAGGGTGCGGTTGGGATAATACCCAGCTTTCCTTTCGTCCATGCTATTGCTCAACTAGACCCCCTTTGGGTGCAGTCCCCTTTACAAGCTGCTGAAGCAACCCTGGAGTGTTACTACAATCTACTTCACGCTGTCGGTTGGCAATGGGAGGGAAACAAACCAGCTGGTGCTTACAATTTGCTGGCGACAAGGGAGTGGATGCTACTGGTGCCGCGATCGCAGGAGGATTTCGAGTCCATTCCCGTAAACTCCTTGGGATTTGCGGGTGCCTTGTTAGTGCGAAACAACGAGCAAATGAGGGTTCTCAAAGACTGTGGCCCCTTGACTGTCTTGAGTCGCGTTGCCCAACCCCAAATCTAAACTGTAGAGTTCTAGATGGCCTTGTATGTGATAACCTTAAGGCGTATTGTCAACCTCCTTTCAGTTTTCCCGGCGATCTCTCACGCTTGGGTTACCTAAACTACCTTCTGCTACACCAATTCTGGGTTTTCCCAGGCCATGGGAACCATTAAAGGGTAGCGATGTCTACTAGGGAAGGAGGCCAGCTTTGCGCTCTCGCTTGTAACAACCTCAACAAATCTCTAAATCAAACTTAGCAGTTTAAGTTGGGTCTATATTAGCAAAGAATACACCAAGTTCAGGAGTTCAGAATTTTCTGGACTTTGAATGAACTATAAGAAAGCAAAATCCCGCTCTCGGCGTAGAGAGAACGGGACGGAGTGAAATGGATGAACCTACTCTCAATATCCAGCTTAACCGCTAATTCAAAGATATCCTGTGAAGTGTTTATCAAGAGAATTCGGGCTTTTGTGAAGATTTGGCAAAGAAAGGCTCAGAGGTTGGTAGAAGCTCAGTCAGGCTATTGACAAAAAAACTCGGACGTGTAGTTTTTCGCTACCTCCTTCTGTCCTACCTCAAAAACTGTAGTTCCTTCAGTTGGTTAGCTGCTACTGCCCGATCCACTAACTGAAGCCACTGCTGCCGTTCATCCCCCTCGCGATCTTGCCCGAATTCAAACGGCCATACTTTGGCTTTCTCTTGGAAAAGAAAGGCTGCCCACTCATTCTCAATCTCTTTGGCACGCACTACCCGATCAACAAATTGCTCCACCTCAGCAAAAGCAGCTTGAGCAGGTTCGCCGTAAAAATCTTCTAAAGCCTGCTGACATTTAAAGACAGCTTCCTCTTGAAGTACCTCTAGATAGTTCAGTATTTCCTTAGCCTTAAGTTCCTTAGACTCGGCTGGAATAGACTGGGATAGCTGAAGATTAGTTTTATGCGGATTGAGGTTATTCAGGTGAGGTCGCAATCGGTAATGGAAGTGAACCTGATAAGACATCTCAAAATTCGATAGCGTTTGGAACGCTGCCTTAAGTCTCTTGAGCCGATCGGGTACTAACTCGACCATAACATTGAGAAACTCTACCCCTCTCACCTCACTCAAACCCGCCAAATTGCCCTCTTTAACGAGGACATCGGTCACTTGAGATTTAACCAGATCGATATACTGCTTCAACCCCTTATCTAAGGCGTGCAAGTTTTGAGTTAGGCGATCGCGGATTTCATGCAGGTATTTGGCGTAGGTACTTTGCCAATCTCCTTCTATAAAACGCAGTTCTATAATTTTGTTAATCGCGTTATCTGTAGGAATTCCGGTATCCTTTTTACAGGTTTGGATGATTAATTCTACCTGTTGCTTAACAATAGTGGATTCAGGGTGATTTTTCCCTCGATCTAGAGTCACCAACAGTTCCTCAAGACCCCAGTTCAGACTGGCCCAAAGCTTATTGAACAGAGGCAGAAATTTTTTCATGTCCTTAATATCATTAGCAATCAATCCGCCTGACCAAGCTTGACGGGCTTTCTCTAGTTCGGCATTGATGGTGATCTGGAGTTGGTTAACCTGCTTCTGATAAGAGCGGGCATGTTGTGCATCTAGATAAGTAATGTTATTGGCTAGGTAATTGAGTACTAAATCAATACAAGTGTTAGCTTGTTTAGGATTGGAGCAGTCAGCAATTGCGCAGCGGACAACATTAATCTGTTGTTCCCGAATTGTGGTTTGATACTTCTGGCAAGCTTCTAAGTTGTCATCATTACCCGTGACATGATTGAGAATCATGAAGGAACGATTCTCAATGTTATTCAAGGCTTTAGTCGCTGTTGCATACAAATCTGTATCTCTTTTTTCCCATTCATGCTGGAAGCGATCGGGTTTGCGGATGAAGATAATGACATCGACTTCTTGCCCTAGCCGTCGGAATTCATCTTGAGCAGGCCGGATTTCACCTAAACCAGGAGTATCTACCAGTACGAGTCTGCCTACTGCCACATTTTTGTAAGGACACACTATTTGCACGTCTCGGACTGCTAAGTGATCGAAGGTAATCAGATCGCCTTGGGGAAATCGTCGCTGACAAACATATTGATGAATGCGCTCTTTAGGAATTCGCGGTATCCTTCTTGGTGAGCCTGACCTAAATAGTTTCCTATACTCCTCTAAATTTAGATGATAATCCTCTTTAAAGCGTTCGTACATGGATTTTTGAGTAGCATCGGTTCCGGCAAAACTAGGCAGGGGTTTGGCAAAATCATCCAGGGTTTTGGGCGGAGTTCCTAAATTTAAGGCTTTGTAGTAAGGGCTGATGACCTCGTCGAGAAATGTCTGCTCTGAATGGAAGGTAACCTCAGCGTAGGTTGCTTGTGGCTCATGACAAATAGTACTGCGTACAGCCGTGCAGGCTTCTCCTTTCAGGGCTGGAATTACAGTATTCGTGAGTCCGCTGATATTTTGCAGGAACGTACTTTTACCCTGACCGATCAGTCCGACTACGCCAATATTAAGGGTATCGCGAGAGAAGCGTTGCCTCAGCTGGCTCAATAGAACTAACTGAGCGTTGATTTTCAGCTCTAAGGAGGAGAAGTCGATGGTGGAAAGGCGATCGCTGATGTCAGATTCTTTAATCTGTTGTTGCAACTGATGGCGGCGCTCGTCAATAGTACGCAGAATATGGGCTAGAAATTTAAGTTTTTCTTCTATATCTGCAATCTTCTTGACCAGGGGTTGGCGTTGCTTAATAATGCTATCGATGAATTCAGAACGGTTTTTCATTAATTTAGGTTTTTAATTAATTTACTTTGATTTGTGCCATCATTGGGATGAATTCGAGATCCATTTTTAGAGTTATTTGGAAAAATTTAGAATTTTATCAGTGATTTTTTCCAAGCCAGGTGAACCCGTAACCAAGTAATTTGTATTAGGGTGGTTCGAGGGGGATTGGATATATTAGACCTCTTGCCAAAGTATACATCCCGCCCGGAAATAAAGTTATACCTTGCAGTTTATTACTCTGATGAGAGAAAAATCGGTTCAGACCCCCGACTTCTCCAAGAAGTCAGAGATCTTGTCTGCACGCATCATTTAGAACTTCTACATCAACAATTTATCCGATTGCAACGAGTGCTATAAACAATCACTCGTTAACAATATCGAACTGATCCCCCGGTGCTTTCCGGGCAGTATTGTTCGACGATTTTCGTTCTTGTTTAATCCCAGTACGCAAGCCCAGGGCAATTTTACTATGCTTCTCGATTTGCCCCATTACTTGTTTAGCTCGCTCGATTACGGGTGCAGGCAACCCAGCCAAACGTCCTGCCTCAATTCCATAAGAACGGTCAGCCCCGCCCGGTTGAACTTGGTGTAAAAAGATAATTTGGTCGGGCAGTTCCTTCACAGTCACTTGGTAGTTGGCAACATTCGGCAAAATAGAGGCGAGTTCGTTGAGTTCGTGGTAGTGGGTGGCAAAAATAGTTCGCGCCTGAATTTCTACTGCTAAATACTCTGCCACCGCCCAAGCAATAGATAATCCATCAAAGGTGGCCGTACCTCTACCAATCTCATCTAGAAGTACCAGAGATTTAGGCGTGGCATGGTTGAGGATATTGGCGGTTTCATTCATCTCCACCATAAAGGTAGATTGACCCGTGGCCAGGTCATCTACCGCACCAACCCGCGTAAAAATGCGATCGCATATCCCCAAAGTTGCCGACGCTGCTGGCACGAAACTCCCCGTTTGCGCCATCAGCTGAATTAACCCCACCTGTCGCAGATAGCAACTCTTGCCGCTGGCATTCGGGCCGGTGAGGATGATGAGATCGGGGCAGTTGTTGCTGGTTGGTGGTTGCTCCTTCTCAGCATTAGGGCTGCCTAAATAGGCAGAATTGGGGACGAAGAAGCCAGTTGGCAGAGATTTCTCGACGACTGGATGACGCCCATCGATAATGGTAATCTCGCGACTTGCTACCATCGTAGGACGGCAGTACCCCTGATACACTGCGACCTCGGCTAACCCACAGAGGACATCAAGCGCGGCAACGGCACGAGAAATGTGGCGAATTAATTCGGCATGGGTGGCGACTTCGGCTCTCAACGCGGAAAAAATCTCGTATTCTAAGCGATTGAGGTCTTCTCTGGCCGTGAGAATTCTGGTTTCTCGTTCCTTTAATTCTGTAGTAATGTAGCGTTCCTCGTTAGTGAGGGTTTGCTTGCGGATGTAGGCTTGGGGAACTTGGTCGGCTTTACTGCGCGGAATACTGAGATAGTAGCCAAAAGCTTTGTTGTATCCTACCTTAAGATTAGGAATGCCGATGCGTTCTCGCTCCGCAATTTCCAAATTAGCAATCCACTGGCGATCTTCCTCCGCATTACGCCGTCTTTCATCTAACTCTGAATTAACCCCCGGTCGAATTAAGTTACCCTCATTCAGGTGCGATGGCGGTGACTCGACTAGATGGGTGAGGATTTTTTGCCCTAACTGTTCGAGTTCGGCAGGGACTTGCTGTAAGGCTTTCAGGTAAGGCGAACACCCATAGGCAGCGAGTTCGGCTAGTTGGGATAATTTGACTAGAGACTCGGCTAGCGCCACTAAATCTCGGGCGTTCGCCGTTCCCGAACCTGCTCGACCTGTAAGTCTTTCGAGGTCGTAAATACAGCGCAACAGCTGCCGCAAATCTTGACGGAGTTCGCTATTTTCCACCAGTTCCTGAATTGTATCGTGTCGCGCCCGGATGCCTTTAATATCGAGGAGGGGTTGTAACAACCAACGGCGCAGTGCCCTGCCGCCCATAGCCGTACTGGTTCTATCCAACGCCCACAGCAGCGAACCGTGAAAGGTATTGTCCCTTACAGTAGCTGTAATTTCTAAGTTGCGACGGCTTTGGTAGTCGAGAATTAAATAGTCAGCAAGGGTGTAGGTGCGTAAAGCTTGGAGGGCAACGTAATTTTCTTTTTGGGTATCTTCTAGATATTCCAGCAAACCGCCAGCAGCCCGGACGCCTAAAGGCAGGTGTTCGCAACCCATACCTTCGAGCGATCGCACCCTAAACTTCTCCAACAATCTTTGTTTGGCTTCACCTTGGCTGAAGGGGGTTTGAGGGCGCAAGGCATAGCAAAAGGAATTGGGCAAACATTCCGGCAAAGACTCCGATCTCTCTCCCGGTCGTAACATACCACCCACATCTGGGGTATTGGTGGGCACCAAAACTTCCGAAGGTTGCAAGCGCAGCAGTTCTTGAGTCAGCAGTTCTAAGTCAGAGGATTGAGTGGTGAGGAATTCCCCCGTGGAAATGTCCGCATAAGCCAAACCCCAATTATTGCCAGCCATCACCACAGCGGCTAAGAAATTGTTCCGGCGGGCATTAAGCATTCCCTCTTCGAGCAACGTACCGGGAGTCAGAATGCGCGTCACCTCCCGCCGCACCTGACGCCCTTCTTTCGCCGCCACGGAGGCATCTTCAACTTGATCGCAAATCACGATCGCAAAGCCTTTTTCCACCAGCATGGTACAGTAGCGATCCAAGGCATGGTGAGGCACCCCGGTCATGAACACCCGCCCAACTCCCTTACCCGCATCCTTGCTAGTTAAGACCAACTCTAATTCTTCCGCCAGTCTGCGGGCATCCTGAAAGAAGGTTTCATAAAAGTCCCCCACCCGATAGAGCAGAATAGCATGGGGATACTGGTCTTTCAGCTCCGCAAAGTGCTGCATCATCGGCGTCAACTTAGAGCGATCCACCGTCCGATGATCGGCATTCTCCGCCGCCACGCGCATCGCCTTGTCCGTAGCGCGAATTGCAGAATTAGCACCGTTGGGTTCGTCGGGATAGGTAGATGCCTCAATGTATCCGCTCATAGACCGTCTGTATCGCTTCGGGTCTAATTATACTCAGGAGTTAGGTCTTAACTCTGGAAACCTAGGGAGAGGGGGGAGGATGATTCTCATTACCCCCATTGGGATGCCTCTATACACACTTGTGAAAGTACATGCACAACAACGGCGCTGGCTCGATTTTGTGAAATAAATAGAGGATGAAGCGTACCCCTATCGGCAAGCGGTGAAGAAGATGAATGAAGTTGAGTTTATTCAGGTATTCGCCCGCCTCACACCAAGAGAGCATGAAGTATTGCTGCACGTTTTGTCGGATCAAAAAGATGACGAGATTGCTAACCAACTCTATATTGCCAAATCAACCGTCAGAAAACATATCAAGAATATCTGCGATACTGTATTGGGTAAGCCCAATCCGGAATACCCAAAAGGCAATCGCCGTCCTCAGTTAATTTCTCAAATTGCCAAGTACAGACCGGAGTTATTCGGCAGGTTACTTGATAGGTCGTCTGGCGCTCCCAATCCTACCAAAGTTTTACTAAGTTACTATCGGAGTACTGACTCAGAACTGGACTTCATCCTCCAGTTATATATGACCTTGACAGAGTCTGGCTGCGAAGTTTTCCAAGCAGACACTAGTCTGCACATGGCAGAAAATGGGTTGCAGCAAATCTGTGCCTACTTCAACCAATGCGATTACTTACTCCTGCTCCTATCACAACGTTCGGCAGTCAGCGAGATGATAACTGAGGAAGTAGAGATAGCCAAGCAATTACAAAATTCACGGGACGGCAGCAAGCCTGTAATTATACCCATCGGCATGGATTGTCCTTTTAACTTTCTCAATCCCAACCTGCGGGGTTATCTTCAGGGAATATCTTACCACGAATGGCGATCGCCTACCGATACAGGAGCAACGCTACAAATAATCTTAGAGCTATTATCGCTAAATCGGGGCAGTAAGCCTATAAAGTTACCTATAAACAAACCCCTCTCAAATCCTAATGCCGCTATTCCCAAGAACCTACCTCAACCCGCAGCCGAACCAGAGTTACCAACAGGCCAAGTAGAACTTGCCTCAGAGTTTTACGTGGCAAGACCTGGTATTGATGAGCGCTGTTATAAAGAGATTCTCAGACCAGGATCTTTAATCCGGATTAAAGCACCACGACAGATGGGTAAAACCTCACTCATGGCTAGGATTCTCTATTATGCTGCCGAGGAGGGCTACACTACCGTACCTTTAAATTTTCAGTTGGCCGATAGTAAAGTATTTGCAGACCTAGAGCAATTCTTACAATGGTTTTGCATCAACATTGCTTTACAGTTAAAGAATCAAAAAATTTGGCAGAAACTCGGCTTGGTAGTCGTTCACTCTACAGAAGTTTACATGCCACTGGACATCAACCTATCACCCTTTAATGTCGGCCTACCTGTTGATTTAGGGGAATTTCAACCACCTATGGTGCTAGACTTAGCCCAGCGACATGGATTAGCTTGGGGAAAAACAGAAACTGAGCAGCTAATGGCAATGGTGGGTGGACATCCCTATTTAGTGCGACTAGCTCTCTATGCTATTGCCCGTTCGGAAATAACACTAGAGGAACTTCTAGAAACTGCTCCCACTGATGCTGGACTTTTTAGTGACCATTTGCGGCGACATTTATGGAATTTACAACAGTATCCAGAATTAGCAGCTGCTGTCAAACAGGTGGTCAACACACCTGACCCGGTAGAATTGAAACCCATGCAAGGATTCAAGCTGCACAGCATGGGGCTGATAAACTTAAAAGGCAATGCAGTAAGGCCCCGTTGCAATTTGTATCGTCAATATTTTCGGGTAAGGTTATGAGCGGTTTGTAGTAGGCACTTTAGTGCCTGAAAATGCTTGTATTCCAAGCACTGAAGTGCTTACTACGAACCTATTGATAGAATTGCGATCTACTAGACATGATATGAATAAAATAATTATTTTTCACCTCAAGACTTAATTTGTTGCTTGATTTGGTCGCTAATAATCTCCGTGCCGATACCGGGATTATCTAAATTCACTTTTATAAAAGCGGTTTCGTCTCGTTCAGTAAATTTTCGGTCGCCGTCAGAGTCTTTGATAATTTTTGCAAAAATCGCGCCCACGCTTTGAACCACCGTCGAACTTAACAGTTGACTGTTATTCGGAGTAATTTGCTGAAGGTTTTTGCCAGCTAGATCGGATAGATAACCAATAGTTGCGTCTTCCTCGGTTAATTCTCCATCTTGGTTAGTATCATTCTCAATAATTTTATACAATACAAATCTAGCCAGCGGTTTTTTTTGCTCTAAGAAATCGAACGAAGATATTCTGGCTTTTTTATCTAATAACAGATGAGAGACTCCATCTGCCTTTCGATAAAATATAATGTTGTCAAAAATGTTTTTCCTGACCTCGTAAGATGAAGAACCTAAAATATTGCCTCGATTCGACTGATCTTCCCTGGATAGACGAACTGGAATCATGATATAGTCAGATTCTTCTTTGAGGACAAGCTCGCCGTAGAAAATATTGGGTTTGACGTTTTGCTGTGTTGATTTGCCCTGTTCTGGTGCTTTAGTAACACGGCCTTGACAGGATACTATAAGGATAGATAGGAAAATAGCTGTAGCCAGTTTCTTGAAAAAGCTAGGGTTTGGCATTAATTTCTCCAGGCAGAAGTTATAGCCCCGATTAGGGCAGGTTTTGTATCAATGTTATTGGTAGGATGCCCACTGCAATGACTAAACCCGTCCCTACATCACTTCGCCTATAGCTTAAACGCCCAGTAGCTCTTTGAGATCGCGGCTGCGGGGTTCTCGGACAAATATTAAGGGGAACAGTGCGACTAGCCTTAGTATGGCAGAAAGGACAAACAGCGCTGGTAAACCACCAAAGCTATCTAACTGGGCGAGAACGCCACCAGCAGTCGTGCCTAAGGCACCACCGAGTCCTCCCAAGGCGGCAGCGATCGCAAAATAACTAGAGGGCTGTCGTAGAGGTGCGATCGCCATTTGCAGGTTATTACTGCACAGGTCAATAGCTGACCAGGCTCCACCCATAAATAAATATAACAGGGGCAGCCACAGCCACCGGGAAAACGCATCCGTACCCGCACCCAGCCAAAGTAAGGGAATAACAACGATCGCAATGCCCACCCAGACCAGAATTGGACGATTACCAATCCGATCGGCTAACCTGCCCCATATTACTAGCATCAATACGTTGGCTCCGGCAGTCATGCTGCTATAGAGAGTCACCCAACTCACATCCAAGCCTAAATCTTTGAGTAAATAGATATTAAAAAAGGGAGCGCTCAGGTTCACGGCAAACATCCAGAACCCGTAGTAGAAGAGAAAGATGAGGAAATTCCGATCCTTGAGGAAACTGAAGAACGGCTGAGATTGTGCCTGGGGGACTGAAGGGGAACGAGTCGGCATGTCCCCAGGTGCTGAAAGTGGATTGACATCAACCATAAACAACTGACAGCCTAAACTAATTAGTCCTGCCACAACTGCCAACACTAAAACCACACCATACCCTTGTACCGATCCACCCTTCCAGCCAGAAACCACCAGTCCCAACAGTGGTACGCACAGCAAACTGGTGAGATTCGCTGCACTATTGCGCAAACCAAAATACCGCCCCCGCAACCGCAAAGGCACCAATACCGCCATCCAGCTAACCCAAGAGGCACTCCCCAACGCTCCTAGAATATGAGTGACTAAGACGATCAAGAGCGTCCACTGTACCAGTTGGTGCGCCTTCATCAGGTGAGCGCTGAAAAGGCTAATTCCAAATACTAAAACCAACCACAGCAAACGCGACGGACTGAACATCTGCAAGCTATACCAACGGCGACTCGTTGTCCGATCTGCCAGATAAGCTCCTATCGGTTGCAGGAAATTCGCTAACATGGGTATCGCTGAGAGCAAGCCGATTTCCACGCTCGTAGCACCCAGATCTAGCAAGAAGTTACTGAGCAAGACCTCAGCAGTGATACAGGCGAATAAAGTGGAGAAGACACCATCAAGGGTGGAGGCTCTCAAGCTAGAACGAATCGCCTGTCTCGATAGTGGGGTAGAAGGGGCAACAGGAGCAACAAGGGTAGCTGCTTTTACAGGTTCGAGAGCCTCGGCAACGGCTAAAAGGGGAGTTTTTACTAAAGTAATATCTTCAAAGGATTTTGTCATACAGGTTTGATAAATCAACAGACGGCTGGGATGATGCCCGTAAGTCCTGGTAGCTCAAGGTTAGTTTATATCTCGACACAAAACTACTTATAGGTTGAAACAAAACTAAACCTATTGAAATCTACACTAGTTGAGATTGACAATTGAGATCAAATCCGGTTAATCAGTAGCACTATCGATAGGACACAAGGCTGTCGTGTCGATATAGCGATAAGAAAAACTAATTAATAAAGCGAAACTCTTAGTCAGCAAGCAATTACCAATTACCCATCACCAAAAAGATTGGACTTGTTGATGTGTGAAGCGTCGGCGACAATAGAAATAGCGATCCCCGCCATCTTTATCCTGAAGGAATGAAGTGCGATTACCCATACTGAATCACCAATTGCCTCAATCTTTGGGTTTTTTTAAGAATGTTTGGCTCCATAGCAACATCTGCTAGGGGGAACGCTGGTTTGGTAATGGAGCTTTCGTCTGGTGTCAAGTATTGATAAAATCCTTACCCGATGGGTGAGTTTATTGCTGATCTTTGTGTTTCTCACTGCTTGTACTTCTACTAGTACAGGCACCTTGACCACAGTGACGCTGAGCGGTTGGCAAAGCAGTCCTACCGAGAAACAGTTACTCGAACGGGTTCTAAAGAACTTTGAAGCAACACATCCCACTATAAAAGTCAAGTTTGAAGTCATCACCGACCAATATATGGATGTGATCAGAACCCGGTTAATTGGTGATGCAGCTCCAGATGTTTTTTATTTAGACGCCTTGGAAGCGCCATTACTAATGAGTAATGGCGTCTTAGAACCTCTAGAGAAGTACATAACGACTGACTTTGATTTAGATGATTTTGAACCCGCTCTGCTAGCAGCATTTAAATATCAAGGTACGCTTTACGGATTGCCTAAAGATTTTTCTACCCTTGCCCTATTTTACAACAAAAAATTATTCAAAGAAGCGAGTTTAACCACCCCGCCCCAAACTTGGGATGAGTTACGCAACTATGCTAAAAAACTGACCGTGGATAAAAACCGAGATGGTAGGTACGAGCAATACGGTTTTGGACTCACTCCCGAACTAGCTCGGCAATACTTTACCATTAAAGCTTTTGGTGGTCGATTAGTTGATGAAAACGGCTATGCCACTTTTGCCACATCCAACAGCATTCAAGCTCTTCAGTTGATTATCAATCAATATCGCAGCGATCGCTCAGCTGCCATACCTTCAGATCTTGGTGCGAGTTCGACTAGCGAAATGTTCGGTCAAGGTAAAGCGGCGATGGTTCTGGAAGGTAGCTGGACTATTCCTTACTTGAAGGAAACATTTCCAGAAATTGAATTTGGCACAGCTGAAGTTCCTGCCATTGGTGGCAAACCAGGAACCATGGCTTATACCGTTGCTTATGTCATGAATAAGCAATCTAAACATAAAGATGCAGCTTGGGAACTGATTTCTTATCTGACTGGAGTTGAAGGAATGAAAGTTTGGTCTAAAGGCGGACTAGTTCTACCCTCCCGGAAATCGGTGTTATCAGAAATGGGTTACGAGCAAAACCCTTTATATGAACCCTTTATCAAGGGAGTTCCTTATGCAACCTTCTGGCAAGTTGGGGAAACCTTGCCGACAATTATGACCCATTTTAACAATCAGTTCTTGAGTGCTTTGCTCGGCGAACAATCACTACGAATTGCCATGCTCAAAGCCCAGATCGCTGCTAATAAAGAAATTCAAGCTAGTCACTATTAACCGAGCCATGATGAACGACTATTGGAAAACTGCCAAAGCCAGAGAAGCTTTAGCTGGCTACTTATTCATGGCTCCGACTATCAGCATTTTAGGATTATTTTTAATTCTACCCATCCTTTATGCCATATTTCTCTCCTTCCATAAAGTAAGAATCTTAGGAGAGTTGAATTATCGATTTGTCGAATTTAAAAATTTTCTGCGCCTTCTTGCAGATGAGCGAGTCTGGATTGCTTTAAAAAACACAGCTGAGTATGTCATCATTGTTGTGCCAATCCAAACCATACTAGCGCTCATATTAGCCTTAATTCTTAATAGCCAAATTAAGGGTAAAAAGTGGTTTAGAATTATTTTATTTCTGCCTACGGTAACTTCTTCAGCGGTCTTAACCCTGATTTTTATGTGGATTTATAACTCGAATGGATTGCTCAACAATATTTTGGCCTTTTGGGGGTTGCCAACTTATAACTGGTTGGGCGATCCGGAAGTTGCTCTTAAGGCCATTATGATTATGAATATTTGGTCTACAGCACCTTTTTTTATGGTCATTTACTTAGCAGCCCTACAAGACATACCCAATTCTCTTTATGAGGCAGCCAAAATTGATGGAGCCAATGAAATCGATCGCTTCTACAATATTACACTGCCCTTACTTAAACCCGTCACATTTTTTATTGTCGTGATGGGTATTATTGGCACATTTCAGCTCTTTGATCAATCTTACATTTTCTCTGGTGGCTCTGGTGGTCCGAACAACTCCACCCTAACTGTGGTGCTGCTGATTTATCAATATGCTTTTAGAAGTTTAGATATGGGATATGCGGCAGCACTGGCATTGATGTTGGCTGGGGTAATTCTAGCGGTCACGCTAATACAACGGCGTTTCTTTCAAGAAGATAAAGGGGATTGAGGTTGGTGGTTGGTTGTGCTATAGGTATTCGGAGGATTATTTGTGGTTGGTTTTCGGGGGTTACGGATAATTCTGTATGGCATTCTTTTGGGGTATGCTGTTATCACTTTTTTGCCTTTTGCTTGGGCGCTATCGGCGTCTTTTAAGCCTCTTGGTGAAATTGTGGGTGGGGGTATGAATTTTATTCCGGAGCATTTTACTCTTGCTAACTACCGCAACATTTTTATTGAGTCTCCATTATTCGGACGCTGGTTTTTTAATAGCTTGTGGGTGGCAGTTTGGGTTACAGTTTTAAATCTTTTGTTTAACTCAATGGCTGGGTATGCCTTAGCTAGAATTCAGTTTCCGGGTAATCCCATCTTGTTTGCTATAATCTTGGCTGTCTTGATGATTCCCGGCCAAGTCACCTTGATTCCGGCTTATTTAATCTTAAAATCTTTAGGCTGGCTGAATACTTACCAAGGATTGATCGTGCCCAATGCCGCGAATGCTACGTTTATTTTTATGATGCGCCAGTTTTTTATCAATTTTCCCAAAGAGCTTGAGGAGGCAGCGGCGCTGGATGGGTTAAGTCGCTGGCAAACATTTTTGCAGGTGGTGCTGCCTTTAGCTAAACCTGCCTTAGCTGCACAAGCTATCTTTATTTTTATGGGTGCCTGGAATAATTTTTTAATGCCGTTGATGATTGTATCGGCTCCGGAAATGTTTACGCTGCCTTTAGGATTAAATACCTTCAAGGGTCAATATATTAGTTATTGGAACTATATTATGGCCGCCTCAATGGTGTTTACGCTACCAGCCTTGGGGATTTATGCATTTTTTAATCGTTATTTCATTTCTGGAGTAACATTTACAGGCAGCAAAGGATGACAGTGGAAATATCCACAGGCACTACTACCCAAATTATTGGTTGTTGGTTGTTGGGTTAAGAAATTTTGCCGAAAGCGATCGCTACTAATCCGCTTAACATTAATCCAATCCCTACCCAATGGATATAAGACACCTGTTCTTTTAAAAAAATCGCTCCCGACAGGGTAACTGCAATAATGGTTAAACCAAAAACAACGGGATACAGTACTGATACATTTACTTTACTGAGAACTGCCACGTAAAATACGGTACTGCAAGCATAAGCTAGAAGACCGCTAAACAGATAGATGTTTAAGGGATTTTGAACGGCTCCCAGTTTTAACAAGCTCTGACCTGCTGTATTCAAGGCAACAGTTAGCAAAACAATAGGAATGAGAAGGAAAGGATTGTTCATTACACAATTAGCTCTAATCTTGACTTTAACGCCAATAATAACAGAACCGTAAAGTAGCCCCAATCGCCATCATCAATACTAATATCCACAGAACTAATAAAACCCTGGATAGGTTTATTAAATTAGGATTTTCAGCCGCCTTTTGGTTAAATTCAAAAGGCAGGAAAAATAGATGATTTATATGCTCTAACACTGGTTTCTTATCTGGATTCCTATCTACGCATCTGTTAGATAAGGAACCGTTGACCAAACAAACTACGTTGGCGATGCGCTGACCTAAACGAAAGTCAAGGCGTGACCCTGGCATTCCCACCTGAGTCTGAAATATCTCCAGATTCATGGGCATGGCGACTGAGGAAATCTGAACTGCGATCGCTATCCCCAGAATACCCTGCATCAACCAAGCCTTCGACTTTTTAGCAGATAAAAGGTTCTCTATAAAGAGGGCTAAAAGAGGAATCAGCAACAGATGCACGGAAGTAACATGATATCTCGCTGCCCAAGCTGAGTCCCCATGCCAAAAAACGAACCGACTGTAGGCAGCTAGATGCAGACCCAAATTTAAAACCCCAGTCACTAGATACCACTGCATGAAAGGAGAAAGTTTCTTCCAAAGCACAATGAGCAGTACCAAGCATGGTAACAGTAAGGGGTCGTAGATGAAAATGCTTTTTGCCGGAGATAAGAGCGGCCCTAGAATTCCGACATGAGGTTCATTGATTAAGGGATAATTAGGCGGTAGATCCGGCAAGCCTGCCCACATAGGATCGGTTGCTAGTTGCTGTTTTTCTATACCTTTGCCAGTAGCCAAAAAGCTACCATAGCGGATGTAATCAAATATACGTCCTAGCAGGGCAAAGGGAATAAAGCCAACTACCCACAGTCCCGCACCCCTGAGAACCTCAACCATCTTACGGCGCTGATAGGCAATGCAGCCAACTAGAAACAGCAATACAGTTAAGGCATGAATAACACTAGTAATTCGGATCAAGACGGTTCCACCCAAGGCTAGTCCGCTAATGAGGGCAAAATAAGGGCGATCGCGCAACACATAGGCTAAAGCTGCGGCATAACCAATGGTCACGAACAGCAGCACTTGATTATTATGCTGATGGACTTGGGCGTAGTGCAAAACCGTAGTACCGAGTAACCAAGCAATACTCGTTAACCCTGCAATGCGTTCCCCAAAGTCAAACAACCTCAAAAGCCAGAAACAGGCAACGACAGCAGCCACATTTAACGGCAGAAAAATTAAGAAGCTAACGGTCAACTTCCGTAAATCTTGTGACGGTATATTAGGAAACCATTGATGTAATTGAGTGCCCAACCAATCACCAGGGAGCATCAGCATAGACTGACCCTGTTCGTAGGCAATATAACGCCTCCCCCCCACACCCATGACTCCAGCCACAATGTCTCCTCGCACTTTGAGCTGATACCCTGGCCGAACTTGAACTTCTTCAGTACCTGTCCACCAGGCATTAGCCATCTGCAACCTGAGGTCAGTATCAAGGGTGCCGAGCGTCCCTGAGTTGACTGTCGCAAAACACAACAGGGCAATCAGAGCGATTTTTGTTAGAGTTTTCATCTGTGAGTTACTCTTGCTTGATCAATTCAAGATATTTATATAGTGTTTTCATTTGAAATGTAAAATAAAACCCCCTTATAAATTAAGGAGGAGTTTTTTAATAAGCTATTAATAATAAAGTTGATTTTAGAAAAAATTTTTCTCATAATTATAGATTACATATTCCCCAACTTCTACTACCACAATTGTTGTTTACCACATTCTTTAGGATTTCTAATTAACAAGAAGTCATTTAATGCTGGTGAAAATAGGCAGCTCTTGAATTCCCTATTCTCTATTCCCTAAAAACTCCTAGCGTGACACTTCAGATTGCGGCATTGGGGATTGATTCAATACCTAGCAATTTTAAGATATTCTGCTGAATGGTTTCATTCGAGTTCTGGTAGCGGATAGGCCAGATAAGCAATGCGTTTTGCCTCTCGGCGTCCGCGAGCTACTGAATCTAGGATCAGACCACAGGTCAGGCTGAGAAAAGCTAGCAGCATAATCGAAGCTGCCAGAATCGCAGTAGGAAATCGCGGCACTAATCCAGTAGCCAAAAAAGTTTCTACAATGGGAATACCCAGAGCTATGGAAATCAGCACCAAGATCAGAGAAATGATGCCAAAAAAAAGGAACGGTCGCTCTTCCTTGAATAACAATAGTGCAGTTCCCAAAACTCGCCAGCCGTCTTTTAAAGTCTTGAGTTTGCTCTCCGAGCCTGGCGGCCTAGCACTGTAAACCGTAGGCTCTTCGGCGAACGGCATTTTCAGCTCTAGGGCGTGTATTGTAAACTCGGTTTCGATCTCGAAGCCACTAGATAGGGCGGGAAACGATTTTACAAATCGGCGTGAAAACACCCGATAGCCTGATAACATATCGATAAGTCTGGCTCCAAAGAGTAATTTAACGAAGCCAGTCAGGAAAAGGTTACCACTGCGGTGCCCTCGCCTATAGGCAGCACTCTCATGCGTAGGTGTGCGGCGCGTACCTACAATCATATCCAGCTGCTCAACAATCAGACGCTCCACTAATCGTCGGGCAGATCCTACCTCGTAGGTGTTGTCACCATCAGCCATAATGTAGATGTCTGCCTCAATATCCGCAAACATGCGTCGGATCACATTACCCTTACCCAGCCTGGGTTCATGCCTAACTACAGCACCTGCTGCTGCCGCTTGCTCTGCTGTAGAGTCGGTTGAGCGGTTGTCATACACGTAGATCTGGGCTTCTGGCAGAGCAGCTCGAAAATCTTTTACGACTTGGGCTATGGTTAAGGCTTCATTATGACACGGTAGCAGAACAGCAATACTATAGTTCTTAAGATGAAGATAAGATTTCTGGGTTTCCTTTAAATACTCCAACATACCTTTAATACTTCTTTCGGCTTTTTCAAGACCAGATAGTATGTTTTTACCCTCTTGTAGATAAAAAGTAACTACTACTTTAGATAGAAATAAGCCTAAAAACCCAGTTCAGCTATCGAGCCAAATTTAAAAAAAGCAAAAAAATGGTAGCGTAAGCTACCGAATATCTCTCATTTCGGTTTTGATATAGTGTCCGGTGGCATCCTTGATGGTTAGTACCAACCTTCACCCTTCTGTCTTCACAGCACTAGTGTAGGTTAGGTAGAGCGAAACAAACCCCAACTCTATTCCTTAGAACGTCCAGATAGTATGTCACTTAGGTGCTAAGGCTTGCTTGGCATCATATTCTTGCTTTATATCTTTAACTAACTTTACTTCATCAGGATTTTTATTTGCCCACACTTCACGGTCAGCACGAATTTTAGCGATGTGAGATTCAACGTTTTCAGGTGTAAGCAAGATGCCGAAATCCTTAGGAACGGTCTCATCTTGGTAAGATAAAACACGATTGAGAACCAAATCCCCAATTTTTGGCGTGTAATGAGAATTATCTACATAATTAATCATATGATTGCTGATAGGTTCAGTTGTCACGCTGTTATATCCAGAAAAATCCCAAACTGGTACTATTTGGACGATGTCACGTTTCCACTGTTCAAACGTTTGCCACTGGCCAGTTGTACGAATCGCCTCTAAGTCTGTAGCGTGAGCTGGAGAAATAAATACTTTTAAGGTGATACCCTTTTGCTTGCAAAGTTCAACAAAACTTTTAAAGTCAGCTAAGTATTTATCTGATAGTTGATAATTTGAATGTAATTCAAGATATAGATTTAAGCCTGCCTCAAATCTCCATTCGGTTATTTTTTTATCAATATCGCGAACTGGAAAAAATCCGTTTCGTCCATAATTTACATCATCTTTAGGATTTTTTTGACTATCACTAATCGTTTCTTGACTAGCTGAAAAAGCATCCCAAGAAAATATAGAATTAATAGCATCTTCTGGGGTAAGATATTGTTTTCCTAACCTATTTTCAGAGAAGCTGGCCTGATTATTTAAGAACTCATTAAACATAAAAAAATCAGCACCTAATATGACTTCCTTTAAGTCTTTTTGATTAGCAATAGCATGTTGTAAATAACGCCGTTGTTCGTAAAAATTAGGTCCATTTAAAGCCAAATTATATGCTGGCTGGTAATTCTTAAAAGCGGGATGGTTGGGATCTAGACCTTGCTTGGTTCTTGACGAACCTATAAAAATGGCTACAGGCTTGATGCGGATGATATCCAGAGCTTTGAATAGCCTGTCATTATTGTCTTTCTTGGGCTTGGAATGATTCACGCCCCAAAAATCAGGTGTTTTAAAAACATCGTAGGGGTCAATTGCTACATTGAACAAGCCAACAGCAAGCATGGGAGCCAGGGCAGAAACTAGAAAAACGCCATTAAATCTACTATATTTCTGCCGCAAGTTGCGTTTTTTAGCCTTAGATACAGCTTTAGAGAAAATGGAATTCAATTGAGACGATATACTCATAGCTACTGGGCGGATGGATTAGAACTGGAAGTAAAGAAATTCAGATATGCGATTGAGCGACAGCAAGCAAAAACTGGTGAGAACTCCTACCCCTAAGGCCCACCACCAATTGGGTTTAAATCTTTGAAGGATTTGCTGTGTATTTGGCAGTAAGGTACTACAGAGCATTAATGCTACTAAAACCACTATACTCAAGGCTTTGCTGCCATTGACCTCTGGCAGGTAAACCAAATCTTTCCAAGACTTAAGCTGCAAGCCCAATTGGGTGAGTACCGATAACTTGCCTTGAGGTTCACCAGGCAATACAATGCCTTTCATTCCCACCATCGCTTTTAGAAGCTCCATCGCTTCACTGAAGGTATGGGATCTAAACAACACCCAACCAACGACGACCGCTAAAAATGTTACAGCCCACGCCAATAGCTTTGGTAATGAAAGACCTGCTTTTCGCCACCCATGATTGATGCACAGATACAAACCGTGCAACCCTCCCCAAGCCACATAAGTCCAGCCTGCACCATGCCACAGTCCCCCCAGCAACATGGTGATCAGCAGGTTGGCATAGCGGCGGATTTCTCCCTTGCGGTTGCCACCTAGGGGAATATATAAATAATCGCGCAGAAAATTGGAAAGGGTGATATGCCAACGCCGCCAAAATTCACTAATCGACCTGGCTTTATAAGGTGAATCGAAATTTATGGGTAAGTCGATATTAATCATCCACCCCAAGCCGATCGCCATATCGCAGTAGCCCGAAAAATCAAAATAGAGCTGAAAGGTATAGCTTAGCGCTCCGACCCAAGCTTCGATAAAACTGACAGAATCAGCGTTATTAAAAACGGGTGCTACCCACGGCGATATATTATCGGCAATTAACACTTTCTTGGCCAGCCCCAAGCCAAACAATACCAAACCACGAGCTATATTTTTATGGGAAAACACAAAATTTCTCAGTCGGTGGAACTGAGGAATCATCTCTTTATGATGCAGGATAGGCCCAGCAATTAAATGGGGGAAGAAAGTAACGAAAAGAGCATAGGTCAGCAAGTTCTGCTTTTTAGTTTCACCTCGATAGGCATCCACCAAATAAGCGGTTTGGGTAAATGTGTAAAAGGAAATACCAATGGGTAAGATAATTGGTGGGATAGTCCAGTCGGTATTGGCGATCGCGTCGAATGAGGTAATAAAAAAGTTGGCGTATTTGTAATATCCCAGCAAAATAAGGTTAACACCAATTCCCAGCCACAGCAAACTTTTGGCTTTTGGACTACCGAGTTTACTAGTCTCGATCGCTCTGCCTATGAGGTAGTTAAAGGCTATGGACATCAACATCAGCGGCAAGTAGAAGATGTTCCAATAACCGTAAAATACTAGCGAAACAATCAATAGCCAAGCTGTCGCTGCGGTTGTTAAACGAAATTTGGTCAGACCAAAAAAGACAATTAGGGTAACTGGTAGAAAAACAAATATGAAAGGATAGGAATTAAATAACATAGACGAGGGGCTGGGAAATAGACAGGGGGAAAATTTTTATAGCTGCGTTATGGGAGAACTGGAGGATACTTCAACGCTCTGGTGGAGGCACAGCGGAGCAGGACTGCTGCCAACTGCTAGTCTTCTCTACGTTCTGAGCTTCACCGGGGGGCACGGTTCTTTCGCTCATAAAGTAAATTTCAAAACTATCCAGTTGCTTTGCACCTTGATGTCTGGCGTTCCAGTCCCGACACAAATAGGCAGCGTAGTGAGGATAGAGTATTCTGCTGATAGCTCGATTGAGATTAATAAAGTACGATCGCCATTGCATATTGGGATAGATAGTATTGCGTACCTTAATACTGGGTTTCTCCCAGCTCACAGGCTTGCCTTCTTGGAGAAGGTTAACTTCACTGCCATCTTTCAGCTTGCCCACTATCACATACCAGCCATCATCTCTAGGTGGGCCGGGGGCAAAAATACTCCAGGATTGGTCTAATCTCAAAAGGCGACTGATCCAGTCAACTGAGTTGAGCGTCTTTGATTTCAAAACCCGTTCCACAATTTGCAAATTGGCTGCTTGCAAATTCTTTTTAATCAACTTGGACTCAGCCAAATTCCTAAAATTCCAGATTGTCACATAAGCAAATAGCACTAAGGTGATGACATTCAGAGTGCGTAAGGAGCGCACCTCCAGGGGACGGAATTTCAAAGGTGCGGTAAATTTGCCAGCGACCTTGCGATTAGAGGCAATGGTCTCGTAAAATTTCGTACCCACCGACATCACCGGCCCCCATCGGAGTAGGGGAGCTAGCAGGAAAAATAAGGGAGAAAGGCTAACCACATAGGCGATCGCCTCCCACTTAAAATGTCTACGATCTTGCCAATCTACAACCACCCAGGAATTTTTCTCTTGCATGTCCGCAAAAATTGAAGGGTCATCCTGAGCTAAAAATAGAGGGGTTTGCGGCAAGATCAGAAATGTTCTAATCAGATGAACAACCTTTTTACAAAAACCGCAGTCGGCATCATAGTAAATTTTTAAACCTGCCCGTTGCGGGGTGTAAACCCGTTTTTCTAAAGCATCCCAAACCTGACTGGGAATAAACACTAGCCAAGTAAATATACCTAGGGCTGGAAACAGACCGATATGGAGAGTTAAGCCGAACCCGACATGTAAAAGGATAAAAGTAATAATCGTCGCAGAGCGGAAAAAAGTTGTGGCCTTAGGTACAAAGAGAAACAAAGGCCCGATCCACTCTAAAACCAGAGTGAAAACGGTAAAAAGCTTTAATAGAGGGGGAAAATTCCGTAAAAACAGACCCAATGGAACTGCGTACTGTTCGTAATTCAAGGCATAATAAACTGCATTCGCTTCAGGCCACCAAACCGGACTGCTCGTCTTATAGGCTGCCGAAAACATGTAAACGTAGCCCACTTGCAAAGTCAGCGCGAAGGTCGCCCCAGAAAGAATGCGTTTGGGTAACTTCTCACTTGATGAATTCAGCGCACTATCCACCGAGTAACAAGCTCCCAAAGGCAAAAACATCGCCCAGAACATCAAAGCGCGAAGCATGTCATCCGCTGCGAACAGCAAGCTAGGATTCCGATTTTGCAGGGATATCAGCAGCGCCCAAGAAGCGATCGCCGCCAACCGAGTCCGGTAACCCACCAGCAGCGCTAAGGCTATCAATCCCGCCGCCAAAAACAAGAGAGTTTGCACGAAGGGTTGACCGCCGATCAGATGCACCGACCAATACCAGGGATTGAGGATCTCGTCAATCAGGACAGTGCGGGGCAAAACTCCCAAATCACTATAGAAGACCTTAATATCCCTAGAACGGATCAGCAAATCTGCCAGGATAATCAACGCGATGCCAATGCGAAAGGCAGCTAGCGATCGCAAGTCAAACCCAAACAATTCCTCAAGCTTAGTAGCCCAGGCACCTTTAGATTTTCGCTCACTGGAATCCATACCACAGTACACCTCAAAAGTATTGGTTGTTGGTTGTTGGT
>DNXU01000183.1:38353-49044 GCA_003505715.1 Cyanobacteria bacterium UBA8803
CAACAAACAACAAACAACAAACTCATAACTTTCTGCGCCTTCGACGATCGAAAATGAGCCTTACCACTTGCTGCCAGAGACCTGTCAGCCACTGCCAGACCCAATGCCTTAAGACCTGGAGGCGATGGCGTACAGTTGGTAGCCGTTGGAGGTAGACGAATTGGCGGATGATGCCAGCCAAACGGCCCTCTAACTTGAGAGCAAAACTAGATACCACAGCCTCTCCCTTTCCTAAGGTCAGCATCTCTCCCATATGTAAATAGTGAAAGTTCCGTAACCGCTTGCCAGCGATCGCTCTGTTGATATTAAGTGCGGCGCAATCGGCCTGTTGGTAAGCTACTTGAGCAGTTGCTGGTATTTGCCTGCCTCTAGGATCTTGAATTTCTGCCAGATCTCCGAGCGCAAAGACTTCTGGATAATCGATTAACTGTAGAGTTGGGAGAGTAATAAGCTGACCTTGGCTGTTGTGCCGACAAGGCAGGTTGCGCACCCAATCTATTGATCGAGTACCGACCGTCCAAAGCACGAGATCTACTGGTAGATCGAGCATTTGGCCTTCACGGAATAGGGTGATGCGATCAGATTCAATTGATTCAACACTAGTTTCAAAGTCAATTTGAACTCGACGTGCTTTTAAAGCACGGTAAGCCGCAGCTCGACTGTAAGGGGAAAAGGTCTTGAGAATTTCCTGACCCCTCTCAATCAGCCGTACCTGCCCTCGTCCCCGCAATCGATCGGCCAGTTTACAGGCTAACTCCACTCCACTCGGCCCACCCCCAACCACAGCGACCCGAATTTCTGGCCGATTAGAAGTCTCCAGCAATCGTAGCTGCTCTTCCAGGCGCTCGGCATCGGTGATGGTACGGAAGGGATGAGCATAGGTCGTGGCACCCGGAATGCCATCTAAGCGCATCTCGGCACCTACCGCCAAAACCAGATAGTCGTAAACCAACACTAAAGGATCTAGCTCAAATCCTTCCCTACCTGCACTCGGCTTTTTTTCAACCTTGACTTGGCGCGTTTCTAGATCGACACCCCGAACAATACCTTGACAAAATTGGATAGTTGTATTATAAGTCAATTTTTTAAAAGAAGGAGCAATTTCCCACGGTTGCAGTTCGTGAGTGACCAGTTCGTAGAGCAACGGGGTGAATACTAAATGATCTTTGCGATCGACTAAGGTAATTTGGCAGTTCTGCGACTTGAACCAGGGAAAACGCTGTAAGTACAAAGCTGTATAAAGACCGCCAAAGCCACCACCTAAAATACAAATTTGAGTGGGGGTGTCACTGCCTTTGAAGGTAGGAGTTGGGCAAAAGTTTTGTCGAGGCCTTGGGCGCTCTAGCTTGTAGTCCATAATGATTTAAATCAAACCCCGTTGTACTTACAGGCATTAGTCCTGAGCGATTTTTCTGGCGATCGCTATTCCACCTTTTGCGAGAGTCATTGCTGTTCTTTGGTAGAATTCGGTATCTTGAGTTCTGGCTCCAGGATTTCCTGTAACTCTTGCACGATCTGATGAGATCTTTTAATCCTAGCTTCGGGCTGAAGGTGGTAGTGGGTATCGGCAAATAAACTAGAGTCAGTCTGCATGTTCAACGATTGCTTGTCGTAGATCGTTGGCGCAATTTTGGCTAGCTCTGCGGCTGTCTTTTTGACGTTACTAACTGATTTCTCATCGGTGCGAGCATAAACCCAGGGTAATGAGAGGATCAAGGTTGCCCCTTTGGCTTGTACCTCTTGATGGAATTTAGCGATCCGCTTGATCGCATGGGAAGATGCCGGTTGATTGATCGGCAACTCCCACCACTTACCCGTGCGTGTTTTCGTGACCGTCGGGTCTCCACGCTCGTTAACTGGTTCTGAGTAGTAACCGGTGAGTTGACCTTTTTGGATAACATCCAAGGTGGACTTCGTTGCAGCCCTGAGAGTCGGCGTACCCAGCATCAGCATATCTTGTGCTAGCTGCTTGGGCGGCACTCCTCCCAAACCAGGGCGTCCAATTGCTACTCCAAACTGACTGGAGCGATCGCCCAATCCATTCTCAGACCAAAGGATCAAGTACTCTGGGACAAGCAAGACGATATCCCCTTGGCGAACTTGGCCGAGAATGCTCGGTAGGATGACATCTAGACCAACTGGGCCATCCAATCCCAAGTTCAATACAGGAATTCCTAGTTCCTGCTCGATCAGAGCTGAATTAATAGTATAGTGGGCTCCGGAACCCCCGGTGATGAGCAGGCGTCGTGGTGCTTGGACTTGCTCTGCCAGCGCCATCTTGCGTTCGTACATCATACGCAGCCAACTCAACTCGCCACCGTAGCGAGCGTTATAAACGTAACCTATTCCCCACGCTAAGGCAGCAACTGCGATCCAACTCCCAAAGTTTAAAGGTTTCCACATTAGAACTCAAAGTAAATAAATTGAGAAGGCTGATTTGCTGCTAACAATATAGTTAAACCTAGTAGTAGCCGAGATACCCAAGGTAATAGCAGCAGTTCATATTCCAACTGGCGTTTTTGCCAGACTGCCATATGTTCCAAGAGCAACACTCCATTGGCAAGTACGAGGGTAAAAATTAAGGCACTCCCCTCATTCAGGGTGTAGGAACTCAGTAACTGGCCTACGTTAGAAAGCGAATAGGCCCAAGGGTTAACCAGAGTTACTAACTTCAGGAGCAGTCGTTTAATATCTGTTTCCATAAAGAACAGACAACCCAGCGTCACCGAGGCAAAAGTCAGTGCCCATGATACAAAATCAGCACTGGGAAAATATTTGCCGACAAAGCGTTGAAAAGGTCTACCCGCATAGCGCAGCACCAACAGTAAAGCGCCATGGTATGAACCCCATAGGATAAAGTTCCAGGCCGCACCGTGCCAGAATCCCGAAAGGGTAAAAGTAATGAATAGATAGAAGGGAGCCAACTGTTTCTTAGACCCCATTAGCGGCAGGAAGACGTAATCCCGGAACCAGTTATTCAGAGTAATGTGCCACCGCCGCCAAAATTCTTGGATACTAACTGAGGTATAGGGAGCTAAGAAGTTGAGAGTGAGCTGAATGCCCAGTATTTTGCCTAAGCCCACTGCCATGAAACTGTAACCCCCGAAATCAAAGTAGATTCTGAGGGTGAACAAGTAAGCGTGAAACCAAACTACCCAAGCATTGGCAGTTTCTTTTAAGTCTATGAAGGGGGCAATGTTGTCAGCTAACACCAACTTCATGAAGAATCCCAAGGACAACCACCGCAAACCTTCCTCAAAGTTATCTCCTGTAAATTTGAAGCGGAAGGATTGAATTTGAGGTAACAGATCGGCGCGACGCTCAATTGGTCCGGCGACGATCTGAGGGAAGAAGGAAATAAAGTTGATGTAATCGATGAACCCAATCGGTTTTTTGTATTTTGGTCGCAGCGAATCTACGACAAAGGCCACCATCTGGAAGGTATAGAAGGAGACACCAGGGGGAATCTGCTTAAAAATTGGCAGGGGAAACCCCTGTTGCCAATTGTTAACGGCACCGGGAACCACTAAACCCAAGACATCTTCTACAAAGAATGTCAGGTATTTCAGGTAGGCGAGGACAAAAATGTCTATGACAATGGTAATCGCGGCAATTAACTTGGCTTCCCCCCCCTTACGGCTCTGCATCAGCCGCACCATCAGGTAGTTGAAAATCACCTCAACGGCGAAGATGATAAAGCTAGAGCGACTGGCATTGACAAACAGCACCAGTGACATCGCTGCCATCCCGATGGTGTCCAAGAACTCCGGCCACCGTTTTAAGGACTTACCGATAAAGCGGAGGGTAAAGAATGGAATGGAGAAAAGAAGCAGTACCCACCAGAAGGAAAAGTCAGAGAAATTCAATTAAAAGTTTCCTCCCTTTTTAATTGCCGCCTAATGTGAGAACTTCGACCTGATACCATTTAGATTTATATAAACTACACATAAATTATTGCTAATGGCTAATAGAGCCAGGGCAATTAGCCCTTGGCTATTAGCCATTAGCCAAAAACTGGTACTGGTTATTTGCCGCCCATACCCTTCCAAAAACCGCCCCAACCTTTGGAGGAGGTTTCGGCAGTCTCTTTGGGATTTTCCTTAACTTCTACCTTGGCAGATTCAACGGTTTGTAATGCCGATGAAACATCAAATTCTTCAACCAAGTATTGGGCAGCTTTTTCAATAGTAGGATAGTCCCAAAATAGGGTGGAAGGCAGTTCAAGTTCGAGCCAATCTTCCAAATCGCCGACTAAAGTAACCGCATCAATGGAATCCAGACCATAGCGGGTCAAGGGTTCGCCCACTGCAATCGTCTTCGCATCTAGGGAAAGTTGCTCGGCGAGCTTAGTGACCATCCAAGTTTGAATGGCTGCGACGGGAGAAATTTCCATCCCATCAAGCTTGGAGCTGGAGTTCTGCAGTTGCATTGGTGGTATCCTCTTGTGTTTCGGTTTGGGCTAGTTGGAAAGGAACGAGGGAAAACATCTTGTTTTCCCGATACAGCGTCAGCAGCTCTTGAGCCATATTTTCGCTGTAAGCTTGGGAGATGGAGTAAGGCAATGGCCGCCAGGGACGCAAGAGTCGATGCAGGCAAAGCACCAACCATTCGCCCTTGGCAAAAAATTCACCTAATGCCTTGCGGTTGTAAATCCACATGTGGACGCACGCTGCTGCTGTATGCAACGCGCAGTACTTTTTCGCCAGTTCAAATAATTCGGGGGATTGGTCATGACCGTATTCAAATCCCGAGTTGGCAATAATGTTATCTAGCCCGTCAAGTTCTTCGAGAACGGCACTGCTAAGAGAAATTGCCTGCTCCAGTATTTGAGCATCAACATCTGATTCTGCTTTCAAGTCGTCTAGCTGTTTGAGAGCAATTTCCAAACCTTGAAGAACGTCATCTGCACCCCGACCGAACAATTGCAGTTTCTCTGGTTCAAAACGCGGTACGGGTTTTTCTAGAGAAAAAATGGTTTCCAGACGGGATTGGATAGCCGCCATGGTTTTCTCATTGCGTTTCGCCCGATATTTGGCAATCTGGCGCAACTGGAGGATCAGGGCGTGCAAGTTAACAACTGTGCTGCCGTCAAACATACTGATTACGGAATTGTCCCGAAGTACCTTTTGGAAAATTCCCCAATCGTGTTCTTCCCGCATGTAGAACCGGGAACCCAGCACTACATAAACGTTATTGACTAGGTTTTCTAGCTGTACGGGCACAAAATATTTTACCACTGCTGCCCATACCGAAAATTGTTCGGGTACGACATGAAAGCCTCTAGCTGCCGCAATCGTTTCGCAATCGCACAGCAAGATGTCTAAGAAGGCATCCACTAAGGTTTGTCGGGGTTGGGGAATATCAAAAACGGTTCTGTCGTATAGTCTGCGGCCAAGGGCGAATTTTAATGTAGTTCTGAGGGCGGTATCGGCTGCTCCGTGAGAGAAGGCCGTACACAACATGCGGGTAATTTGGAATCCTTTGAGGGCCAGTTCTAACCCTGCTCCCTCTTCTCCTAAGCGCATCTCTTCGGGAATAAAGCAATCTTTAAACCCAATGCCACTCATATCCGAGCCGCGAATGCCGTGGGTGAGAATTTTGGGCAAGTTGTAGTATTGAGAGGGGTCGAGTTGACTTTTGTCAACCATGAATAGGGACAGGCACCTAGCCCCGGCTTCGGGATCGGTTTTGGCCAGCACGAAGGTAACGCCGGATCTCGTCGCACGGTTAATTGGCCACTTTTCGCCATTCAGAAGATACCCTCCAGGCACTTTGGTAGCTCGCACATCACCAGCAATCAGATCGCTGCCATGTTCCCTTTCGGAATAGGCCAGACACATTGTCCCATTGCGATCTTTCATGAAACTGGCAAGCTTCTGCTTCTGGGCATCCGTGCCGCCCATCCAGGTCAAAAACGACCAGAACATTGTGGTAAAAGCGATTCCGGCGGTCTGGTCGCGTCGTGAGAGGCTTCTGACAAAGGCGACGAATTCCTCAAAGGAGGTGAACTCGCCACCACAGTCAACCGGAATGTAATAATGTTGCAGCTTCCAGTTGTAGAGCCAGTTGACTTCATTTTCAGGAAACTCTTCCCGCTCATCCAGCTCCATCACGCGCTTGAAGGACATCACGCTATCTGGGTTGCCAGGATCGCCTAAATCCTGCTCTAGTGCTTCAGCGAGCCGATACTGCTTAAGTTGATGCATTTATTCCTCCATTGTGTTGTTTGTTGTTCGTTGTTTGTTGTTTGTGGTTTGTTGTTTGTGGTTTGTTGTTTGTGGTTTAACTAATAACCAACAACTAACAACTAATAACCAACAACTAACAACTAATAACTAATAACCAACAACAAACAACTAATAACCAATCCCTAGGGCTTTGCTGCTTGCACTTGCTGTGCCAGGGAATCTAATTCTTCCTGAAGGTCTCGAAACTTGGCCGTGAGTTTGGGATTTTCGCTCCAATCGGCTAGCACTTCTAGTTCTCCAGCGAGGAAGCTAGCCCGACCAGCGCGACGCTGAATCTTGCCGCTAGAGGTTTTCTGAATATTCCCTGGTTTCAGAAGTGCTACTGCATAAGCATGGAGTTCGTGATCTTCTGCTACCGCCTGCCGGATGTCGGCAATTACGGTATCGAAGTCCAGATCCTGAGTACGGCGCTCAACCTCTTGGAGAATTACTAAGCGTTCCTCACCGCCAACTTCGAGGGAAAACGCGGCACCGTAATCCGGACGCAGGGCTGAGTGAACTTGTTGTACAGTCCATTCAATATCCTGAGGATAGTGATTTGTGCCTCGGATGATGATTAAGTCTTTGATACGACCAGTAATAAACAACTCACCATCTTTCACAAATCCCAAGTCACCTGTGCGCAGAAACGGTCCTTCTCCCGTATCGGCCAGGTAAGCTTGGAAGGTCTCTTTCGTCTCTTCGGGACGTTGCCAGTAGCCTTGGGCAACGCTGGGATCTTTCACCCATATCTCACCCACTTCATCGGGCGCACATCGGGTCAACTTTTCAGGATCGGCAATCACCACCTGCGTATCGCACACTAGGCGACCGCATCCCGGTAACAAGCGCACTCCTTCCCGAGGTTGGCTAACTGAGACGATGCGATGGCGCTCTAAGGCTGCCGCATCCAAAGCGCAAAGAACCGGGGATTCCAGCAGGGGACTAGCAGATACTAAGAGGGTGTCTTCAGCCAGTCCGTAGGCCGGGGCAAAGGCGTTCCAGCGGAAACCAGATGCTTCAAAGATTTCAAAGAAACGCTCCATGACTTTGGGGTTGATGGGTTCTGCCGCGTTACCTGCGGCTTGCCAACTACTTAGATCTAGGGCTTCCAGTTGTTTAGGTTTGACCCGGCGAACGCAAAGATCGTAAGCAAAGTTCGGGGCTTGGCTGTGGGTTGCCCTGTAGTGAGAAATTGCCTCTAACCAGCGAATGGGTTGCTTGATAAATGAAAAGGGCGACATTAGGTAGCAGGGGGTGCCGTTGTAGAGCGGTTGCATCAGCCCTTCCACCAACCCGTAATCGTGGAAATAGGGCATCCAGGTCACGGTGGCGCTATCTGCACCATATCCACAAGCTTGGTTGAGGTAGCCAGAATGGAACATCAAGTTCTTGTGAGTGAGCATCACCCCCTTGGGTGTGGAGGTAGAACCGGAAGTGTACTGGAGATAGGCCAGTGTATCGCCGCTTACCTCTGGTTCCTGCCATGTTTCTGAGAGTTCGAGAGCGACCTGTACTGTGTCCAGCCAGCACATCGTCTCGAATTCAGGAAAATCCTCGCGCACGTTTCCGATTAGGGAAATAATTTGAGCGGTGGTCAGGACGAAAGTTGCTCTGGCATCCTGTACGATCGAGCGCAGTCTTGGCAGCGTGCGCTTCATGCGACCCCCGTCTGGAGGAGGTACGGGAATCGCAATTACCCCAGCGTACAGACAGCCACAAAAGGCAGCGATCACTTCCAAACCTTGCGGGAAAAGCAGTAACGCTCGCTCCCCTTTGGCCTGATGCTGTTGTAGCCACGCCCCAATAGCGCGAGCTTGGCGATCAAGTTCAGCGTAGGTCAGGGATGGGCCTTCCGGCTTGCCATCAATGAGAAACTTATAGGCTGCTTTTTCGGATTGCTGAAGTGCCCTCCAGCGCAGGAGTTCAATTAGTGTCGAAAATTCAGCTGGCGGAACAGTTGAACTAACGGGAGTTGGGAGCATTTTTACAACGTTCTCAAGGAATTTTCTTTTAGTAGGCCAAAAGACTGGACGGGAGCGATCGCCCAAGTCAGTTTCATTAGATCTGCCGCATCTTGGCACATTTTCTTTAGAAATGGCTAGTATCTTATCTGCTGCATCTTGGCATATCGTCTTTGGGAATGGCTAGTCCTGGGGCTACAGCTTTATCAAAAATAAAAAAAATACTTAACCAATCTTAAAAAATGAGTGCAAAAAGTAACATGATGATTTATTTTCTCAGCCACTTTACCCAATTATGGCGTTCAGATATCAGGCTGAACAGCTAACCGTATGAAGTTTTAGTAAAGTTTTAACCCGATCGGTAAAGGGAGAGGGAGATGGATTTTGGTTTCCCTTTCCCTCACCCCTATCCCTTTTCTCCCTTACCGTACTCTCTAAGACGATGCCTCAACGGGAGAAAATTAGGACTTATGTATTGTGCCCCCCGACCCCCCAAGGAAAGGGGGAGAAATTTCTTGTTCCCCCCAGAGTTGGGGGGTTAGGGGGGCGTTTGCGTAAGTCCTAAAAATATTAAAACCCTAGGGACAGGAAAACTCCGGACCAAGATTTCCCTCCGGGAAACCACTAGAGATCCACCCCGCCTTGGGAGCCGTAATCTCAATCCAAGTACGTCCTTGGCTATCTTTTTGGGATTGCCGAGGATTGGCAAGCTTGACGGTATTTCCCACGAATATACCACCCACTAAGGTAGAAGAAGGGCTAGGTTCGCGGCGGATGGTCAGACCTTGGGCAACTGTAACTTTGCGGCATAAGTTTGACCCTGAAGGTTGGTCAGGATTGGGAGTATTCCCACCTTGATTCTTACAGGGTTTGAGATCTCTGGCCTGCACGTACCCCGTTTCCGGCGCACTGATCGCGACCCATCCAGCATTACCATTGTCGGCAAGGGTCATCTCTTCGTCAGGGTCGAGGGTAGTCACCGTTCGGCTGGAGGTTGAACGCTCGGTGTAAATAAATATCCGTTTTTTGGCAGCACGACATTGACCTACTAATCCCTGAGCCAGTTGCCAGTTAGTCTGAGCTTCCAAGGAGGCGGGTTCTGATGATTGAATACTGTTGTTTGTTGTACTGCTATTAACGACAGTGGCAGGAGCCAAAAGACCTGCCGCAACGCTTAATCCTACAGCAAACTGAGCAACAGGCTTACCCCAATTGTTGAGCTTTTTCATATGATACACTCCTCATCTCTTTCAAGCCCCGTTTCTGAAGCGGGGTTAGTGATATCTAACCAGACTCTACAATCATTTTGCAGCTTCTGTACGATAGTTAATCCTTTGAAATTCTGTTATCTCAAATAACATACAGAAACCATTAGTGCAAATATTCACAGCAAAAGACGAATATGGCAAATCCCTTGCAAACGCCCCACAGCGAATATCACTGGGATGGTAGCACCGATCGCTTCTTTGAGGGTTGGTACTACCGCGTGACCTTACCCGACTGCGGTCAGACTTTTGGTTTCATGTATTCCATTGAAGACCCCAAGGGCGGGAAACCCCACAGCGGTGGTGCCGTCCAGATTCTCGGTCCAGATGATGGCTATCTCTGCCGAACTTTCCCAGAGGTTAGCCAGTTTTGGGCATCTTCACAATTCTTAGCACTGGGACATTGGGGCAAAACAGATTTAAAAATTCCACCTCAATATCTTCAGCCAGCTGCGTTTGAGCGTCACGTCCAACAAGGATATCAAGCCACAGCCACCTGGCATCAAGGGATAATTCGCGATCCAGGGAGCGATCGCTACTGTCGCTGGCAATATGAAATCTTCCCCATTTATGGCTGGGGAGATCGGGACGCATTCCAACAATCAACGGCTGGCTGGTTATCTTATTTACCAATATTTGAACCCGGATGGCAGATTTTAATGGCACACGGTTTAGCAACTGGCTGGATTGATTGGAATGGCAAACTCTATCAATTTACCGATGCTCCTGCCTATGGTGAAAAAAACTGGGGTCGTTCCTTCCCCCAGAAGTGGTTCTGGCTCAACTGCAACAGCTTTGACGGCGAACCCGATCTTGCCCTTACCGCTGGCGGTGGTAAGCGGGGCGTCCTGTGGTGGATGGAATCTGTTGCTTTAATTGGCATCCACTACCGGGGCAAATTCTATGAATTCGTTCCCTGGAACTCCGAAGTCAGTTGGCAGATTCAACCATGGGGATGCTGGCAGATGCAAGCCCAAAATGCCCGCTATGAGGTTACGTTACCAAGCACTACAGATCTCCCTGGCACGCCCCTGCGGGCACCAACCGAACGGGGTTTAATCTTCGTTTGCCGCGATACCATGCACGGTCAGTTAAACCTAGAACTGCGCAAGCGAGGCTGGGGGAGATCGCAAACTATTCTCCAAGCAGCTAGCTCTGTTTGTGGATTGGAAATCGGCGGCGAATCTTGGCAAGACCCCTGGGAGGGATGAGGGGGTGAGGGGGTGAGGAGGTGA
>DNXU01000007.1:0-2379 GCA_003505715.1 Cyanobacteria bacterium UBA8803
CCTGGCATTTGAGATAGCTGTAAGAAGCGGCGGAGGTGCTGTAATTGTTCGCTATCCGGTAGTAAGTCTAGGTGTTCTAGGGCTTGATTGATCGTATGTCCGGAACGGTAGAGCGTTCGGAATGCCTTTTTGAGTTGTCCTAGCTGATCGGGTGTCATTCCCCCCCGCTTTAGACCTACTAGATTAAGGGATCGCACTCGTGCAGGATTGCCCTCAACTAGCATATAAGGCGGCACGTCCCGATCGATACGACTCATACCACCCACCATTGCCAAATGACCAATGTGGACGAATTGATGAATCCCTAATACCCCACCAATCGTTGCTTTTGACTCAATGTGAACGTGACCCGCCAAAGATACTCCATTGGCAATCACTACTGAATCTCCAATGCGGCAATTGTGGGCAACGTGAACGTAAGCCATTAACAAATTGCCATTCCCAATTACCGTTGCCTCACCAGCGCCAGTGGCTCGGTTAATCGTGACATACTCCCGAATTCGGTTGTTATCACCAATTCTGACCCAACTTGGGGCACCATCATACTTAAGGTCTTGGGGTTCCAAACCAATTGCTGCTCCAGGGAAAATTTGATTCCTCGCTCCGATCTCGGTTGGGCCTTCCAGCACAACATGAGCGCCAATGGTTGTTTCAGGACCCACCTTTACATTATCCCCAATCACGGCATAGGCACCAATCTGAACGGTTGGATGTAATTGAGCACCAGGATGAATGACAGCAGTAGGATGAATCAATGTTGTTGCCATAGGAGTTTTGAATGTTATAGCAGACGCGAGTGATCGCGTCTTAATTGTTGAGCTTGGATTTGAGAACTTTGTACTCAGTGATTTTTAACTGATTTGTACAGCCAAGCTCTGCCACCTATCCCGAACAGGAAAAACGGGATGGTTGCTGCGGTCGTTTTAACCCCTAAGGCTAGGTTTGGAACCTCCTTTCCATCAAGGGTTGCAAGTATAATAGGCTATGATCTGGCTTATTTTTGCAATTTTTAAAGGACTGGGGTCAACAAGTGTACTCCTCGCTATACCCAGGAGGGTTAGCGCAGGGAGTAGGTTATTCAACCAGAGAAAACATTAATTCCCCTTCTGCAACTCGCTGACCATCAACGACCGCACGAGCTTGCATCTTTCCAAAACGACGCCGCTTGACCGAGATGAGTTCCGTGGTCATCACCAGTTGATCTCCCGGCACCACAGGACGCCGGAAGCGAACTTTGTCAATACCAGCAAAGACAAATAATGTGCCATCCATATCGGCCATCTGGGTCAAGACAATTCCTCCAACTTGAGCCATTGCTTCTACAATCATTACCCCAGGCATCATGGGCCGTCCGGGAAAATGGCCTTGGAAATAGGGTTCGTTGAAGGTAACATTTTTAATTCCCACTGCCAGCTTGCCGGGAACATATTCGATGACACGGTCAACTAAAGCAAAAGGATAGCGATGGGGCAGTATTTTCTGAATGTCTTCCAGGGTAAAAATCGGTTTAGTCGATGACTCGCTCTTAGACGGGTTGGCGTTGTCGGTGGAGTCATCGTGAATGTTAACGTCGGTCACTATAGACATGAGCAAATTGGGTTGGAGGCTATGGGCTTAGAGTGGTCAGTTATGAGTTATCAGCGGTCAGCTGTTCGTGTCAAGAGTCACTGACAACTGACCCTTGGCAGCTGACGCAGGAAGCACCGATTTGTTGAGCCAGCGCTCTGGCAAGTTGGATATGCAGGTTGTGACTGGCTTTGTAGGCGAGGAAGTGAGCTACAGGAAAGGTGCCTAATAAACTTAAATCCCCTACTAAATCTAAAAGTTTATGACGCACTGGCTCATTTGAAAATCTTAATGGTGGATTCAGCCATCCAGAATCGTCACAAACTAGAGCATTTTCCAAGCTACCACCTTTAATTAAACCGCGATTGCGCAGCCCTTCAATTTGGTGAACCAACCCAAAGGTACGAGCAGGAGCGATCGCCTCCGCAAAACTCTCCTGAGATGGCGTCCAGCTATACCATTGATTGCCAATGGCCGATTGCTCAAAGTCAATCCCATAGGTAAATCGGATCGTCGGTGCTGGTAAAGCCGCCACAAAGGCATCTCCTTGATACACCCACACTGGCTCCTGTAGAACCCAGGAAGAGGAGATTTCTCCAGCTTCCTGGCACTCCGAATCACCTGCTGCCACAACCCCTACTTGAGCGATCGCCTCCACCCAATCCTTAGCCGAACCATCCAACAGCGGAACTTCCGATCCATCAATCTCAATCCGAGCATCATCAACACCACTACCCGCCAGTGCCGCTAACAGATGTTCCACCGTGCGCACAGTAGCATCTCCCTGATGAGTAATTGGTAATTGGTAATTGG
>DNXU01000007.1:2493-2764 GCA_003505715.1 Cyanobacteria bacterium UBA8803
TAATTGGTAATTGGTAATTGGTCGGGAATTGGTTCCTTACTCATTCCCCCTTCCCTACTTGCCAATTCCGTAGAAAGGGTGGTGCCACAGACGGACTCCACTCGGGCTGGGATAAGAGGCATTCCCGGCAGGTCAACCCGTACAAAATAGCGCCCTGCACCCGCAGCAGCAGGCAGTACCCGTACCGTTGTGAAGATGCCGTTGTGCAGTCCAATACCGGAACGCTCAACTATACCACCCAAAGTGTAATTAGTCATTGGTTGTTGGTTGT
>DNXU01000007.1:2996-17130 GCA_003505715.1 Cyanobacteria bacterium UBA8803
AACAAACAACAAACAACAAATTAGAAACGTTCTCCAATTCCAAAGTGGATACGGCTATCACCTTCGTCGTTAAAACCATAGTCCACGCGGATTGGGCCGAGGGGTGACTGTACCCGGATGCCAACACCGTAACCAAAACCACTGCCAGGTTTACCTCGCACGCCGGCTGGATCGCCGGGTACGTTGTCACCCGTACCGAGGTCGCTGGCAAAGTCCACAAACAGAGCGCCACCTACGATGCTGAGAATGGGGAAGCGATATTCGGCAGTTGCTTGGATAAAGCTGCGCCCTGCTCCAACGTCTCCTTCTTCGTAACCCCGCACGGAGTTACTGCCGCCTAGAGAAAAGGCTTCGTAAGGTGGCAAGTCACCGATCGCAGTGCCGCCTTGAACGTTGAAGGCCAGTGCCTCAGGCCCATCGGTAAAGCTGGTAAAGTTGACTGGGATATAGTAGCTGTAACTACCCCGGAGGCGGCTGAGGAAGATGCTGCCTTTGCCAATGGGGATAGACTGCTCGAACCCCAGTCGTAGCAGGGAACCTTGAGTGGGTCGTAGTGGGTTATCCCGGCGATCGCGCACGGCACCAAACTGGAGGGTAAATAGGTCGTCTTTGCCCTCACCACTGAAGCTCAAGTCGTTGCCCAACTCATCCTCTGGCGAGATTTCGCCGTCGGCATCTTTAATAGAAACCCGTTGATACTCCAATCCGGCTGAAGCCGTCCATTCTGCTCTGGTATAGACATCTCTTGACAACGGACGAGTAAAACTGATACCCCCACCCGTTCGCAGGATTCGGGGGCGATCGCCATTGGGAAGTTCTACCTCTGGATCGCCGCCATCGAAAATTAGCGAGATCGAGCGGCGACGGAAGGCATTCACTGTGTAGGAAGTGCGGTAGGGGTCGCCAGCAATCCAGGGATCGGTAAACCGTAGGTCAAACAACAATGCTCGCTCGCCAACTTGTACTTCTCCTCCTAAAGTCTGATTATTACCTCCCAGGTTTTGCTGTTGGTAGCTAACGCTGCCAAAAAGTCCGCTAGCCGAACTAATACCAGCACCAGCGGCAAGGGAGCCAGTATTTTTCTCGATCACATCTACAACCATCACCACCTTACGCGGGTCAGTGCCAGGTTGAAAGGAAAGCCGCACGTCATCAAAAATTCCCAGACCAAAAACCCGCCGCAAATCACGTTCTGCGGTCTCGCGGTTGAAGACATTACCCGCTTTTAGCTGCATCTCCCGCGTGATGATAAAGGGACGGGTACGACCGCCTCTCGGTTCGTCCTTATCCGTCAGTACCCCAATTGGCTGGCCATTTTCATCGGCAACCGGGTCTCCATCTTCATCAAGAAAACGCACCCCAATTTCTTCAATGACTCCTTCAGCCACCACTAAGGTCACTACACCATCCTGGCTCACCTGTGAGGCATCAATCACCTGAGCTAGGTCATACCCCTGCTCTTGATACCACTCGTTGACCTTTTTAATCCCTTCTTGGAGATCGCGCAGGTTCAGAATCTGTCCGTACTGCGGGCGGAAAATTTCATCAAGAGTTGCCTGGGTCAGTACTCCTGTAGCTGCCTCTGGCGGTACGGTATCGACCACCACCTGACGCAGGACGGGGTTAGGATCTACGATAAAGCTAATGCGGACGCCTAAGGGGGTATCCTCAGGTTCTACGTTCACGCTAGAAAAGAATCCCGTAGCGAAGATGGCATTTACATCGTCCTGAAGCTGAGTACGAGTAGTTGCCAGTCCGGGTCGGGTCTGGATGACTCGAAAAATTTCATTTTCCAGCTGCTCTCGCGGCCCAGTGTAGTTCTGGAAGTCAATAAGGACTTCGGATACCAAAACTCGGGGTTCTGACTCATCTGTCCCTTCGGGGGACGAGTCAGGCGGTGCTGTCGGAGCTTGAGCAGTATGGGTTTCCGTGCTGGGAACTGCTGGCACTGACACAGTCTGGGTATCAATATTCGCTGCGGTTGCAGGTTGAACTTGGGTTAATTGAGGTGAGCCTACTTCTACGGGAATGGCAGCTTGATTGAGATAAATTGGCTGGGAGATAGAGTTTGAGTCAGCCTTAGGCATCTCACCGACATTGCTAGCAGTTGCTGTCGGCGATTGCTCCAAGCTGTTTGGGTCAGCCGTTTGAGAGTAGGTCGGTTTAGATAAACCGATACTGGCAGTTGCGGCAACAATAGCCGCTAACAAAGGAGATAAGCGCATTGTCCTGAGGTCTTTTGACACTTCCACACACCACGTTGATTGCGAGTCAGATCCGAGCGGTTTCTTATCCGTTGTCCATTGTCCAATGTCTTTTGCTAGTTTTACTAAGTTGCCCCCAGCAGAGCCAGAGTTGTCAACTTTAGTCAACCTAGAGTTAGGTCAGAGTAACGGACACAACGAAATACTTAGGATTTACTATAAACTCACCAAAAGGATTTTTAGCTTAGGCACCTACGACTAAAGGCTCACAACAAAGGAAATCAAATCTTTTTTCCCCTCACCCCTCAGCCTCTCCCTGTGTTTATAAAGCAGCTAATACTCTCTCCAGCACTTGCTGATAGGCATCTTCTACGTTTCCTAAATCGCGACGAAATCGATCTTTATCCATGACGCGCTTATCGGGGTCAGTTTCGGCTTGGTTCCAAAGGCGGCAGGTATCGGGGCTAATTTCATCCGCCAATAGTAGCTGCTGACTGGAACTGATGCCAAACTCCAGCTTGAAGTCTACCAGGGTAATACTACAGTCCTGGAAAAAGGCGATGAGAAGCTGGTTAATTCGCAAAGCCTGCTCAGTAAGCTGGTTTAGCTGTTGGGGCGTTGCGAGTTCTAGCAGTAGTAAGCGATCGCGAGTTAACAAGGGGTCACCTAAGGCATCGTTCTTCAAATAAAATTCCACTAAGGGATTGGGCAGAACTTTGCCCAGCGGCAACCCAGTTTGTTGACATAGACTTCCAGCCGCAATGTTCCTGACTACCACCTCTAAGGGCAGAATTTGCACGCGCTTCACCCGCATTTGGTTGGGAGCGGGTCGGTCAATGAAGTGGGTGGAGATGCCTTTGGCTTCCAGTAACTCGAATAACTGGGAGGCGATCGCACAGTTTATCTCACCTTTACCAGCAATCTGACCCCGCTTTTGAGCGTTGAATGCGGTGGCATCGTCTTTGAAGTGAGCCAGAAGGATCTCTGGGTCGTCAGTTGTATACAGAATCTTCGCTTTGCCTTCGTAGAGTTTTTGCTCTTCAGACATAATCGGTAGTTACTCCGTGAAACGGTGAAATTAGGAACAATTAGCGGTCAGCGATCGGATCTTATGCCATTCGCCGTTAGCTGATAGCTTACTGGAAAATAGGAAGAGGGACGAGGGAGAGGGAGAAAATGAACAATTCGAGATATTTTTATTCCTGCATGGTCAGTGCAGCTCATGGTGCCTGATTGGAAAACTCAGTTTAAGAGTGTGCCAAGTATAATGGAGACAAGTGAGGGCTGGCACTAGAACGATCGCTGTCAAAGCGTTATCGTAAGCATTTATCTATCAGCCTTCGGCCTGCAAGGCCATCAGGCAATTTCCTACTATTAAGGTGCCTGTTCTTCAACAGGCAGGATACTCCTCTATAGTCAGATAGGTGAAGGCTCAGGGCTGAATGATAACTTGATTACCGTAAAAGTACTGTTGATGAACTAATTTTTTTAAGTAACTCTATAAATAGTAGGATTTTATTTGCCATTGGATAATCTATCTTTATAGAAAGTATAGAACTTTATAAAGTAAGGAGATAAGGATGCTCGATCGATCTGATTTTTTATATCCTCGCAGTCGCTATTACGGTCAGGTTAAGCCAGAAAATCTGGTTTTTAATGCGAATTTGCAAGAGTTTGCCCAAAAGGTCAGCTACATCTGCAATCTGGAAACAGGTGGCAAGCTTTCCCCAGAAGTAGCTTACGAACAAATCAAAGAACTGTGGAATGAGTTGAGACATAGCAAAAAGGAACTGAGAATTGGTCATAACCCCTTCCGCCGAGAGGAAGGCAGCGAATAGCAATGTAGAGACGTTCCACCGGAACGTCTCCTAGGTAGATCTGAACTAACGGATAGAACAGCGGTCAAACATCTTTTGATAATTGGCCTGGAATTCTGGATTTTCCACAACCAGCTCTACACGGACTTTGGTGCAGCCGTGGGGCTTTTGGAGAGCGATCGCATCTAAAAGATTGCTGACGGCTTTAGGAGATAAAAATTCTCCCCTCACCGTATAAGGGGTATCAGAACTAGGTATATCTGCCAGCCCAACACCTGTAACTTCACCTTGCCCTAAATCAATTTCGGCAAGTTTTTTAGATTCGGAACCCACTTGCTCAACAACTAACTTTTCCCGTTGCACCGGGACTTGTACCATGACGGTTTCCACTTCTTTGCGAACCACAACTTCACCAACTTTGCGTTTGCTGCGGTTCACCACTAATCGTTCTTCGAGCAAGCGCACAATCTCTTCTTCGACAACCTCTGACATTTGATCAGAGTCTGAGATATTTTCACCGTCTGTTTGCTGTAGCTCTTGTGCTTCTTCTAAAGGCTGAGGGCTTGAGTTTTGAGATGCCTCTTGCTCCGGTGTTCCTGCCAAACCGCTCGTGCTAGCTGGCTCTACTGATGGTTTGGAAGAGCTACCTGAATTCTCGGTGAATTGAGCAAGATCAGAGTTGTAATTTGGCAAAGAGGGAAATTCGGTATCAGCACGGTCTACAAAAAGTGAGCGGTTAGCAGCATCTACTTTCTGAATAGACTTAGTGTTTAATAAAAATAGAGATGAATCCGCTGGAGCCTCTGGTGGAATAACAACTAAATTGAGCTGGCGGTTCTTGTCAATCAAGAAATCTTTGACCCGCCCTAGAATTTTACCTTGCAGGTCAATTACAGCAAAGGATTTAAATTTGTTCCTCAGCTTTTCCAAAAAATTATTAATTCGGGTTCTATATTCTATGCTGGCTGTATTAGTAGCAGACATTTTTGTTCTCCATAGGTTTTAGTAGAGACGTTCCATCGGAATGTCTCTACAAGGTTTGGCAAATTGGCAAAAAAGATAGAAGTAGGAGTCACTTACTTCCAGATAGGAAACAGGAAATCCCAAAACTTTTCCCTGTTCCCTTCTTTTCTGAAAGATCTACGGATTTTGGTTTACCACCGGTCTGCCATCAATATCAACGTCTAATTCTTCACGACGCAAGGTTTCTGTGGCCTCTACGGTGTCACGCTCAACTTCTTTTTTAATGCTGACTTCTTCACGCACAAAGGGTTGCTTCTGGATGTCAACTGACTCTTCGTAGACTTCCATCCGTACAACCTCTCCTTCCTGGAAGTCAGCGGAACCTGGTGTAACTTCTGAGATATCAGAAGGACTTGTGCGCTCGATAATTACCCGCTCTTTTTCTACAGGCACAGACACTTGAGCAGTTTCAGTTTCAATATGCTTGCCAACTACAACTGTTCCCGTTTGATAGCGTTCTTTGTTGGTAATCAGCCGTTCTTCATAGAGCCTCAGATTCTGCTGATTCTGCTCGTTTATGCCATAGAGAGATGGCTCAGAATCATAGCGGTAGGTATCGCGATTGTAGTTTCCATTAGTAGCTGTAGCAGCTGGAGCTACCTTGGGTCGATAGGCATCTCTAACTTCCTCTTCGTAGTCGTAGTCAACTATCATGTTGTCATCGTACTTGGGCAACTGTTCAGCCTGGTCTCGAGTCATTCCTGTGACATAAACGCGATGGCGATCATAATCCATCTGTGCCTGTCCGATCGGCAGTAGAACTTTCTTGCCGAAAACCCAGAAGCCCATATCAATCACAAAATAGCGGAAGCGCCCTGTCTCATCGACCAGAATGTCATAAACAGAACCGATTTTCTCGTCAGTTCCGGTATAGACATCAAATCCTTTCAGGTCAGTTCCACCAAAGATATCTTCTTTATAGTCGGGATAAAAATTTCCAATTTTGACCAGAGCCATACTAGTCTCCTTCTCTTGAATGACGTGAATATTTTCTTCAGCTATTTTTAACTTACCTAAAAATTTTATTTAAAGTCCTCTGACTTTGGTTTGATTATTCTGATTTTCAACAGAATCTAGGGGAGTACTTTAGTATATAAATTAAAGGAAAAATCGATAGGCTATAATGCTAGTTATACCAAATTGAAAGCCTAACCTTGTAGAGACGTTCCGTGGGAACGTCTCTACTAAAATTCAAAAGGGGTTTTATAAAAGAATTTGCTATTATTATTTCTAGGTAACGCCGATTAAGGACACGATACAATTATGCCCCTTTAGATGGCTCGTATTCCACTCAATTGAGAACTACTCTACTACTTAGAGCTATTAACCTAGCCTAAAAATTACTAAGTTGTAGTTCATCCTCCTAAGGGCTGAAAAAGAATTTCTAAGATAATTTAGTCAGCCATCCCAACAAGCGCTTAGTATTCGGCGTCAGCAAGGTTCGGCGATAGGCATCTGCGGCCTTTTTAATCCCTTCTGCCTGAGTTGGATAGGGATGAATTACGCTACTTAACTTACTCAAACCCACCTGCCCCACTATAGCCGTGGTAATTTCACTAATCATCTCACCTGCATGACGCGCTACAATCGTTGCCCCGACAATTTCATCCGACCCTTGCTTATGGAGAATTTTAACAAACCCTTCCTCTTCCCCATCCGCGATCGCTCGGTCTACAGTACTCAAGGAAATCTTAATCGTATTCACATCAATTCCCTGAGCTTGAGCTTCCTGTTCGTACATCCCCACATGGGCAATTTCTGGGTCAGTATAGGTTGCCCAAGGCATCACTAAATTGCTGAGTTTGTAACGTCCTAAGCCCAAGGGAGAAAATAGCGTATTTTTAATAACAATCCGTGCCGCCGCATCGGCGGCGTGGGTAAACTTCCAATTCATACAGATATCGCCAGCTGCATAAATTTTGGGATTGGTGGTTTGCAAGTAATCATTTACCAAAACACCCCTACGCTGGTCGTAGGCTACCTCAACCATTTCTAAATTCAACCCCTCAACATTAGGCGCACGTCCCGCACCCGCTAAAATTTCATCTACTGTAACCGACTCTTCAGTGCCGTTACAGGTAAAGTAAAGCGTCTTGCCTTCAGGAGTCTTAACCACCCGCTGCATCTTACACCCTAATACTAAGCGAATTCCTTCCCGCTTAAAGACGTTCTGTACAATTTCAGCAGCGTCGGCATCTTCCTTATTTAAAATATGAGAGCCGCGATGGAAAAGTATCACCTCACACCCTAAACGGTGAAACGACTGAGCCAATTCGCAACCAATTGGGCCACCCCCTATCACCGCTAAACGTCGGGGTCGTTCTATAAGAGAAAAGACCGTTTCATTAGTGAGATAACCCGCCTCTTCAATTCCCTCAATTGGTGGTTTTACCGCTCTAGCACCTGTAGCAATTACTGCTTTCTTAAACCGGAGGATGCGATCGCCTACTGCTATCGTATTAGAACTAGCAAAACTGCCATTACCCAAGAACACATCAACCCCAATTTTTTGAAAGCGTTGAGCAGAATCATGATGGCTAATACCCGCTCTTAGCTTGCGCATCCGTGCCATGACAGCAGGAAAATCCACCTCAATTTGTTCTGGCGGACGGATACCAAAAGCACCTGCTTCCCTGATTTCGGCAACCACGCGAGACGACCTAATCACGCATTTAGAAGGCACGCAACCAACATTCAAGCAATCCCCACCCATGAGATGCTTTTCAATTAGGGCAACTTTCAACCCCAGTCCCAAACCTGCTGCACCTGCGGCAACAACTAACCCAGCCGTACCAGCACCAATTACGACGAGATCGTAACAATCAGCGGGTTTGGGATTAACCCAATCTGGCGGATGAACGTAGTTAACCAATGTCTGGTTATACTCATCCATCGGCGGGACAGTTACTTTCTGGAATGGAGAATTGACCATAGATCGCTCCTTGAATTAGGGACGGGTGAGGGGGTGAGGGATTATTAGTAGGGTGCGTTACGCTGTACTAATATTAGTGCCACTTTTCTCTCGTTATTCAGCAAGCCCTAGTTAGGGACAGTTTCGTCTAAAGCCTTCTTGGCAATCTTGGTGATGTAAACTGTTACAGCAACCGTGGCGATAAACCCAATAATTCTAATCGCCCACTGTATGCCGGGGTTAGTCGGTTGTGACTCGGTGCCAACCATCGCCAGACTACCTGCTAGGGAACCGAGGTACACGTACATTACAGTTCCTGGAATCATACCGACAGAACCAAAAAAATAGTCTTTCAGGGAAACTCCGGTTAAACCATAGGCGTAGTTTAAAAGGTTAAAGGGAAACACCGGGGAAAGTCGGGTTAACAGGACAATTTTTAATCCTTCTCTACCAACAGCTTCGTCAATCGCTTTGAATTTATCGTTACCTTCAATTCTCTTAGCAACCCAACCCCTTGCTAAATAACGTCCTACTAAGAAAGCAGCAGTTGCTCCCAACGTCGCACCGATAAAGACGTAGAGAGAACCCAAAACCACCCCAAAGACAACGCCAGCACCCAACGTGACAATCGAACCGGGCAAAAATGCTACAGTAGCAACGATATAGAGGAGAATAAAAGCGATCGCACCTGTTGGACCAAGGTTTTGAATCCACAGCAAGGCATCCCGCAACAGCTCTTGAGGATTGAACCCTTGAGCCTGAGTAGATTCTTGCGCTAAGGCGGGAGTAGTGGCGAGCGCCAGCACAGTGCCAGCTGCCAGTAGCATTAATCCCATTAGCTTAAGTAGCGTTGTCAGATTCCTGGCACCGGATTGAAGTACTATTACTTTATTTTTCACGATCTTTACGTTTAACTATATATAAGTTAGCTGCTCAGCTTTTCTGCTGTCGTTGCTCTGTTAATTATTTCACACTCCGTAGCTATACCTTATTCCATGGGAAACCGCTGTCAACTTAAAAATTTTTAGCCGTAGAGGTAACTGGATCGAATTCAAATCTCTGTTCGTAATTCGTTTCTCCATAAAGATTAAAGCTGATCGTTGCCTCATCATAGATTGCTTCAACACTATGAATAGCATCTGGCATAAAGCTAATATTTGAGCTGCTTAGTTCGATAATCCAAATCTTCCATAAATTTCCCTCTTCCCCATTCCCCATTCCCCCTCTCCCTCTTTCATCAGCCTAATCCCCGTGCTAACCTGTTGAGAATTGTTACCCTTGAGAATTATTACGGTGAATATCCGTACCTTTGCCTAAACCCTAGCGCCTATGGTGCATATCAAGCGCGTGGAACTAACTAACTTCAAATCCTTCGGCGGCACGACTCAGATTCCCCTGCTGCCAGGATTTACTGTTGTTTCCGGGCCAAATGGATCGGGTAAATCTAATATCCTAGATGCCTTGCTATTTTGCCTCGGCCTTGCCAGTTCCAAAGGGATGCGAGCCGAACGCCTGCCGGATTTGGTCAACCATGACAAAGATCGGCGCGGCACTGTCGAAGCTAGTGTCACGGTAACATTAGATTTATCCGATGCACCGGATATCCTCTCAGCAGATGAGAACAACAATGGTAGGGGCAGGTTGAACCGCACTGAAACCCAGCTTGAAACAGAGGAGCAAGATCTTCCCCCTTCCCAATCCGTAGAATGGAGTGTTACCCGACGGCTGCGAGTCACCAAACAAGGCACTTACACCTCAACGTATTACATTAACGGCGAATCCTGCACCCAGACCGAACTCCACGAACAACTCAACCGTCTGCGGATCTATCCAGAAGGGTATAACGTGGTGCTGCAAGGGGATGTCACGAGCATTATTTCCATGAACTCGCGGGAACGGCGACAGATTATTGACGAATTAGCCGGAGTGGCTGCCTTTGACCGCAAAATTGAAAAGACCAAAGAAACCCTAGCTCAAGTTAAAGAACGGGAAGACAGTTGCCGGATTATCGAACGAGAACTCATTACCCAACGCGATCGCCTCGCTGCTGACCGCATTAAAGCTGAGAAATACCAAAAACTCCGCACCGAGTTACAACAAAAGCAGCAGTGGGAAGCCGTCCTTAAATGGCGCTTGCTCCAGCAACAGGAAGCCCAACTGCAAAGCCAAATTGAGGCAGGCGAGAAGGAAGCAGCCCAACTTACCTTTGAGCTTACGGCCTTAGGGACTCAAATTGGCCAAGCCACCACAGAACTCGACCAACTTAACGCTCGCGTCAAAGCCTTGGGTGAAGAAGAACAAGTCGCTGTTGCCTCAACCCTAGCAACTCAACAAGCCGAACAGCGGCAGTTGCAAAATCGTCAGCAAGAAATAAGCGATCGCCTCCAACAAACCGAGACGAACCTGGAAAGGACAACAGCCGAAATTCAACAGCAAGAGCAACGCCTAGAACAAATCCGACAACAGCGCCAAAGCCTAGAAACCGAAGTTATTGCCACTCTAGGGCAACAACGGGATACCGCCCAAAACACCCTCAACCAAAGCAGAGAACGAGCCAATGCGATCGCCTCTGCCTCCGAAGCTTGGGTTCAGCAACAAGCTACCCTCACCCGGCAAATTGAGACCTTACTGCAAACTCTTAACCCCCAACGCACCGAACAAGCTCAGCTGCAAGAACGTCACACCCAGCTCAGCCGCCAAATTGAAGAGCAAACCCAACTGTTAAAAAATTTAGAACCAGAACTGGCCAACAAACAAGCTCAAACCCTTGATTTAGAAATCCAATTAACCGCATCTACCCAACACATCCAATCCCTCACCCAATCCCTCACCACTGCCGAACAAGACTTGCACCTCCAGCAGGAAACCCAAACCCGACTCTTAGCCGAACAGCGAGACAAACAACGCCAGCTCGATAAGCTCGAAGCCCAAGCTCAAGCTCAACAAGAAGCCCAAGGCACCTATGCCACTAAAGTTATCCTGCACGCTAACCTACCAGGGGTTTGCGGTTTAGTCGCTCAACTCGGTCGCGTCGAACCCCGTTACCAACTTGCCCTAGAAACCGCCGCAGGCGCACGCTTAGGGAATTTAGTTGTCGAAGATGATGGCGTGGCTGCGGCTGGCATTGAGCTACTCAAACAAAAACGCGCTGGTCGAGCCACCTTCTTACCCCTCAATAAAATCCAGCCACCTCGATTTTCCACCACCGTAGCCCTTCAATACGCCAGAGGTTTCATCGATTATGCCCTGAACCTGATTGAGTGCGATCCTCATTACAGGAATGTCTTTGCTTACGTTTTCGGCAGTACAGTTGTCTTTGCTACCCTAAATGAAGCTCGTCCCTACCTCGGCCAGCACCGGATTGTCACCTTAGAAGGAGAAATCCTAGAAGTCAGCGGTGCCATGACAGGCGGCAGCAGCACTCACCGTTCAGAATTACATTTTGGCACTAGTGATGCGGCGGAATCATCGGAAATGATGGGTTTAAGAGATCGCCTCCAGGAACTAGAGCAGATTCTATCCCACTGTCACCAGTTAATTACTCAAGGCTCGGCATCCGTCAAAGAGCTTACTCAAAAACTGACCCAAGCTAGGGCAAAGCACGCCGAAAACCAGTTACGTTTGGAACAGTTCCACAAAGACATTCAGAATCTGACGGCGCAACAGGAGCAGGTGCGATCGCTTCTCGCTAAAAACACCCAAGAACTCGCCACCGCTAAAGCACGCCTGCAAACTCTAGATACGGAGTTACCTGTTCGAGAAGCCCAACTACAAGAACTGCGCCAACAACTCGCCCAGCTCGATCAGTCTCAAACCCCTAACGAGTGGCAACAAATCCAACGCCTGATCAAAGAGCAAGAAACCCAGCTTAGCGATCGTTCCCAAGCACTCCAAAACGCTGAAAAACAATTGCTTGACTTAGAAAATCAGCAGCATCGGCTATCGGAGACTATTGCCGAAGGGTATCGACGGGCCCAAGAGCATCAAGGCCAACAGGAGTCTCTCCTAGCACAGCGATCCCAAATCGCGGCTCAGCTAATAGCTGCCAGCGAGCAAATTGCCCAGACTCAAGCCAATTTAAGCCAGCTCGAACAGAGATTAGGAGAGGCCAAACAACAACGCGATCGCGCCGAGCAAAATCTCAGAGAACAACACCTGCGCCAGCAACAGCTCTCCTGGCAGCTAGAAAAGCTCCAGGAGACTCAGTCATCAAGACGGGAGGAACTTGCCGCCCTCCAAACTCAGTTAGCAAGCCAACAAGCCGAATTACCCGATCCCCTACCCAATATCCCGATGCTAGTAGAGTCAGGAGACGGGGAACTCTCGACTGAAGACCCAGAAGCATCCGCTACATCTGCTGCCAACCCCATTGCCACTCAACTCGAACAACTGCAAAAGGAACTGCGGCATGGTCAAAAACGACTTCAGGCCATGGAACCCGTAAACATGCTAGCCTTAGAAGAATACGACCGTACTCAAAATCGCTTGCAGGAACTATCTGGAAAGCTAGCTACCCTTGAAGCTGAGCGCACTGAACTGCTGTTAAGAGTGGAGAACTTCACTACTTTACGATTCCGTGCCTTTAAAGAAGCCTTTGATGCCATTAATGAAAACTTTAAAACCATCTTTGCCCAACTTTCCGATGGTGATGGTTACCTGCAACTTGATGACCCGGAAGATCCCTTCAACGGCGGACTTAATCTGGTGGCTCACCCCAAAGGTAAACCCGTACAGCGGCTGGCCTCAATGTCAGGAGGCGAAAAATCTCTCACCGCCCTCAGCTTCATCTTTTCCCTACAGCGCTACCGCCCTTCGCCCTTCTACGCTTTTGATGAAGTCGATATGTTCTTGGATGGGGCAAATGTCGAGCGATTAGCTAGAATGATCGAACAACAGGCTAAGCTTGCCCAATTTATTGTTGTGAGCCTGCGCCGACCTATGATTGAGTCTTCCGAGCGGACTATAGGTGTTACTCAAGCCAGAGGAGCTTATACTCAAGTATTAGGATTGAAATTGTCACCCACTAAACGCGATTCGGTAGATTAAATTCGATTATTAGCGTTGAATACTATTGATTGATATTCCAGCAGGAGTCGAGATCGGGATTGCAAAACATAATGATAAGTGAACTAATTCGTCAGCGCTCCGATATGTTAAATACTCAGGTGATTACTCGCACCGAAGGTAAGCGCTTGGGAGTCGTAAAGGAGCTATTGGTAGACATTGACCGACGCGAGGTTGTAGCTCTAGGTCTGCGAGACAACCTGCTCTCGATTGCTGGGATGCCTCGCTACATGCTGCTCAGTAGCATTCAACAAATTGGCGATGTCATCCTAGTTGAGGATGAAGACGTTATTGAAGATCTTGACGTTGAGGGCTACAGCAGCCTGATTAACAGCGAAGTTATTACAGAAACTGGCGAACTGCTAGGTCGGGTACGGGGCTTTAAGTTCAACGTGGAAGATGGTAAGTTGGCCTCCCTCATTATCGCCTCTTTAGGTTTGCCCCAAATTCCCGACCAGGTGTTAAGTACCTACGAGTTACCAATTGAAGAAATTGTCAGCAGTGGCCCGGATCGCTTGATTGTATTTGAGGGTTCCCAAGAACGGTTAATTCAGCTTACAGTAGGAATCTTAGAGCGTCTGGGTGTGGGCAGACCCCCCTGGGAGCGGGAAGAAGAGGAAGGGTACTATACCCCAGTTACAAGACCGGAGAATCAGCTGGGAACTGGAATTCCCATTAAGGCACCCGTAGCTCAACCCGTTCAAACAGCTACACCAGTTGAAGAACGCTGGGACGAAGATTGGCAAGAACCGGAACCGGAACCTGTGCGCCGCAAAGTGGTAGAAGAACGGAAGTACGTTAAAGCTGAACTCGAAGAGGATAATTGGGGCGATGAATGGAGCGATTCTTCCCAACGATCTCGGCGTTATGAGGAACGAGCCTATGCTGAGTCGGAGTCTTATCAGCGAGACTACGACGATTACGAAGATTATGAAGTCGAGGGGGATGCTTGGGATGATGAGGTGGCGCGAGAACCTTATAAAGCTCCGCGAGTAAACATTCCAGAACGAACTAAAGCCCCAGAATATGAAGAGGAGGCTGGTTACTGAGGGAGTTCGGGAAAATAAACGAGCCAGTCGTTTTTTGAGAGCTTCTTCCCACCTGAATCGCGAGGG
>DNXU01000007.1:17191-28230 GCA_003505715.1 Cyanobacteria bacterium UBA8803
AGGCAAGCCTGAGTAGTTTATCTGAATCATAAACTCAGGTGGGCTGTTCAAATTAGACAATCTCTGCTGTTTAGCAGAGGTTATAATTTTAATATGTAAGAAGAGATACAATTGTCAGGGTTTGGCTGTGATCTATATCACTAGATATCACAGTTAGCATCACATTTCACTCAATTGACCTGTCACCTAGCGCCAACCAGAGATCCCCAATACTAGAAGTTTGGGGATCGATTAGTGGTTTGCTGAACGAATAACCAACAGTGACATTTCCGCCAGAAGCTTGTCAGCTTCATAAATAACTTACTTATAACCAACCAACTATGATTTCCTTACAACACCGATCGATGTCGGAGTTTATCCAACCCGAATTTCTTAAAGCGCTGCGACCAAGACAAGCAACACCAAATCTAAGCTTGACTGTTGTCCCTATCGATCAGCATACATCCTTTGAACTCTGGACGCCCAAGTGGACCATAAAAACGAAGGAATTTACACCCTTAGAAATTGAATTGCTCCGGCGCGATAGTCCACGGGTGGCGCGAATTATGTCAAAGCTCGTATGGTTAATGGGAGCGATTTGTATTGCTGAAGATGATTGGGAAGTAGGCGATCGCCAACCCATCTATGACTGGGATAACGTTGTTGAGTTTGTTCGTCGAGAAGGTCGGTCTAGGAACCCGCTCGTAACAAGAGTGATTTTCAGTCCTCAGACGATTATCCCGATTTATGATAAAGGCCGCAAGCAGGTCGGCAGAATACCCCCTCAAGCTTGGGAAGTATCGCCACCTCACTGGTCAATTATCTTTGACGATCTGATTCCCGTAGAGCAAAGTTTCCAACTCAAACAAGGTGGAGACTGGGTTTCTGTAGAGATCTGGACTGGCAAGCCAATGCGACGAGAAGTCAGAAGCGGCCAATTCTATGTAGAATATCACGACCTCTACGCTAGCAATCGGTTAGGGAAGTTTTAATATAAGCAATTGCTCAATCTATTCCCCACTACCAAGTCTCAACAAAATCGCAGCTGAGTTAGCAGCAAAGCAATTTCATCAATCGCCTGACGAAGGGTGGGAACAGGCTGATTGGATTGATTAACTAGGATGCTGAAAACCAAAGGTTGATAACCAGGAACATCCAGATACCCGGAAAGAGCTACCACGCCAGTCATCGTACCAGTCTTCGCTTGCAGAACCCCTTGCGCTGGTGTAGCGCGAAAGCGGTTTTGCAGGCTGCCGCTAACACCAGCAACAGGTAAAGATGCCCTGTAGATAGCTGCTACTGGTGTCTTTGCCATAGCCTGAAGCGTTTGCACTAGGGCTAAAGGACTGACGAGATTGCGGCGAGACAGTCCGGAACCATCAGCCTGAACGTAGCTTTCGGGGTCAACCCCTAAGGCTGTTAAACTAGCTTTTACCTGTTGGAGTCCTGCCTCTGCTGTTGAGGCTTCGGAAACGGGTTGAGTTGCTCCTAGCGATCGCAATAAAGCTTCTGCATAGAGATTATTACTCTGCTGATTAGTTTCCACCGCAAGAGTACTCAGGGGTGGAGATTCAACTGCTGCCAATTCCGGTTCGCTACCAGAATGGGACTCCGATACTACAGAAGCCTGTAAAACTGTAATCCCTGCGGTGCCGAGGATGCGGCGGAAGTGTTCTAAAAAATACGCAGCTGGATCGAGAATTGCGACAGCTTGAGGCATCGGTTCAGCATCAACCCCCAATTGACCCGTAATTCTCAATAGGGGCTTTCCCAAAATGCCGCTAATTTCTATAGAAGCCGAAGAGCCAGCTTCTGATGTCAGCGTATCATTTTCGATCTGCCACTGTACTGCTGCGATCGGATCTACCCAGGTAAGTTGTAAAGGGCGTCCTAAGGTTTGGGGAGATAGGGTCAGTAAGGCCGCATTTTGATTGAGAATCAGACTATTTACTGGTGCCCCATAGTAGGCAAAAACATCTTCCCATTCCCAGGTGGGGTTAATTGTTGGTTCGCTAAAATAACCATCCTCCACAATCAAGCGTTCGATCTGACGAATCCCGTGACGCTTAAGCTGTTGTACCAAGTCTTCCAACTGCTCATTGCTCAAGCTAGGATCGCCTCGCCCCACAACCCTTACTGTACTTAAATCGGCACCATACACAGACGTGCGAATCCGAAAGTCAGCACCAAGTTGGGATAAAGCAGCGGCAGTAGTCAGTAACTTAACATTAGAGGCTGGGATAAAGTATTGCTGGGCATCGCGACTGTAGAGGGTTGCTCCAGAAGATAAGCTTTGGATTAAGATGCCCCAACGGGCGTAGCGGAATTCAGAACGATTGGCGATCGCATCAATTGCTTCCTTGAGATCAGCCGGACAAATAGTCTTAGCAGTATCTCGTGCTTCCTCAACAGTTATGGGAGCAGTCCCTTGAGCTGCCACTGGCTGGTGTCCGGCTACTAGCTGCACTTCAAGCAACAATAGCAGCAGACTAATCCGTTTCGCTAACTTGACAAGAGGGAATGAGGAAGAAGGAGAGACAAGAGGGAGAAATATTTTCATTTTGATTTTGAACTCCCTAAAAGTCTATCTTTTAATAGAAGTTTTAATTTCTCATAATTTATTACTATCCCTACTAGGGGTGACAAATACATCTATTTCCTTAGCGAACCAAGATCAATAAAAATCCCTCATCCCTCATCCCTTGCCCTCAATGGTCAAAACAATTCGCCAACATCAGCAATCTTATCTCTGGTCAAAGGAACTCCAGGATATTTTGCGGGGTATCTCTGGCGGCTTCCTATTCGGTATTCCCTTGATGTATACGATGGAAGTTTGGTGGATTGGTTCTCATGTTGAGCCGCCCTTGCTCCTAGCTGCCCTAGCAGCTACCTATCTAGTGGTTTTTTTACTAAATCGCACCGAAGGTTTTCGTAACCGGAGTAGTGGCGGGCTTCGTGACGACGCGATGGACAGCGTGGAAGCTCTAGCAATTGGGATTCTCTGTACCACGTTTATGCTAATTCTGCTGCGCAGAATTACCTGGGATACCTCCTTAGATGAAATGTTGGGAAAGGTGATTTTTGAGAGCGTGCCCTTTTCTATAGGTGTGGCTCTGTCGCGATCGCTTTTGAATGGCGATCGGGTGGGATCTAATCAAGTTCAAGAAACCAAACCTAAAACTGCTAGTCACTCCCAGAGAAACAAGGTAAACGTCAAAGAAACTATGGGAGATATTAGTGCGACCTTAATCGGTGCCACGATCGTCGCTTTTAATATTGCCCCCACTGACGAAATTCCCATGCTAGCGGCAGCAACCTCACCCCCTTGGCTGATAGCCATCCTAGTATCATCTCTCCTCATTTCCTATAACATCGTTTTTGTGGCTGGCTTCATTAATCAGCACAAACGCCATCAGCAGTTAGGGCTTTTCCAAACTCCTGAAACTGAAACTGTTATCTGTTATCTAGTATCGCTGCTAGCTTCAGTTTTAATGTTGTGGTTTTTCCACCAACTAACCTTTAACGATCCCTGGTTTCTGTGGTTGCGCTATACCCTCTTACTAGGGTTACCTGCAACCATTGGTGGTGCTGCCGGACGAATAGCTATATGAGTAAAATGGTATCAGATAAACCTCAGCAATGGAGTCGCTCCCCCGCTGAGTGGATCAGTTTCTCCATTGCTCTATCTATTGTGGGGCTGATTGTCGGATTGCTAGTTTATCGGTGGGTGGATGGGGAAGATCGCCCACCGGCAGTATCTGCCGTCCTTGATCCTGAAATTCGGGAAGTGGATGGGCAATTCTATGTCCCCTTTAAAGTAACTAATACAGGTGGCACTACTGCTGAATCAGTTCAGGTGATTGCTGAATTCACCCATGGCTCGGTTCAGGAAGTGGGCGAACAGCAAATTGATTTTCTCTCTGGTGGTGAAGTGGAAGAGGGCGCGTTTGTGTTCAGCCATAACCCCAGGGAGGGACAGCTCACTGTCCGCGTTGCCAGTTACAAATTGCCTTGAGGAGTTATCGCTCTTCGTTGGAAACTCTTCTATATCCCTATACATAACAACAAAAGCAACCCTCTCTCAACAATTGCCTGTGTTTCAAAGGAGGACGATCGCCTGACAACCAGGCTAGACTATTGATCGAAATTAGTTTGGTCTTAAAGCCATCACATTTTCTAGGAGCAGATATCCGTGATTCGTACCTTTCGTAAGTACCATCGAGCGATCGCCATCGCTACCTGTTTGCCCTTATTCTTGACGGTAATTACTGGGATAGGCTACACTATTTTTGATGAGTGGTTTGAACAAAAAAATATAGGTCGATTTCTGATTAGACTGCATACTCTAGAAATCTTCCACCTGGGACGCATATACCCATTGCTCAATGGTTTAGCTTTAGTCGGTTTGCTAGTAACTGGTCTGAGTATGACTGGCTTATTTAAGAAACGTCCCGATCCCAAAAAAGCAGAATAAAGTTGCAAAAGTAATATCAAGTCTGTTAGCAGGGGCTTTCTATCTTGCTCCCCCTAGTCCTTGAGGGAAGAGGGCGGTGAGGATTAGCTGATAATACCTATATTCAAAGGACACCATATAATAAATACTGATGAACCGTCGAGAGTTTTTAACCTGGGTGGGTGTCGGTGGACTTGCCAGTTACCTGCCAGTAGCGATCGCCGCCTGTTCCCCAAAAGCTACTCAGTCAGAATCTCCGGCTAGTCCTGTTCGTACTGATGGATTTCAGCCGGTTGGCACAGTAGCCGAGTTAGGCCAAAAGGGTCAAATTCTGAACAAAGAATTTTCTGGTGGAGCAGTGCTAGTTGTCCAAAATCCTGCTAACCCCAAAGCTGTTACTGCCGTAAACCCTAGCTGTACCCATGAAGGTTGTACCGTCACTTGGCAGGCTGACCAAAAGCAGTTTGTTTGCCCTTGTCACGATTCTAAATTTACACTGGATGGTAAAGTTACTCAAGGCCCAGCTAAGACACCTTTGGTAACTTACGAAGCGAAGTTGGAAGGAAACTCGGTTTTGGTCAAAGCTGGCAAGAGCTGAAGTATTTTATTTTCATTGAGGTAAATTTTTTCACTTGTTTTCCCTTGCCTTTTTCCTTTCTTTCCTTAGATCGCACGCGGGGTAGCGGGAAATATACGATTTAAGTCAATTGATAAGTCAGAAAAACCAGGAATTGTAACTGTTTCATGGTGTAAGGCAATTTGTCTGATGCGATAGCCGAAATTGCCTTGAGAATCTTGATAGGGCTGACTGTAGCACTCCAGTTGATTAGCGACAAGGTTGACGATCCAGTAATACTGAATTTGGTCTTGTGCATAGAGGGATAGCTTGATAGTCTGGTCGTATTCCAAGGTTGAGTCTGATACTTCAATTACGAGCAGAATATCATTGGGATAGGGATGATTTAATAAGTAGTCATCTGGCTGTCCTCGTGCGATCGCTACATCAGGTTCTGGCTCACTATCACTAGGCAGTATGATGGGTTCCTGCCCACGGACTACAGCAAGATCACCTACTAATCGATCTAAGTCTCGTAATAATTTAGTATTACTAACCGAATGAAGTGTACCCTTAGCTGCTATTTGCACTAACTCTCCCCGAATTAACTCCACCCGGTCATCCTCTGTAAGGAAACCCAATTCAATCAGGCGATGGTATTCCGCCAACGTAAAACGCTTGGTTGTAACCTGGGTCATAATCATGTGTTCAGGAAGCGATATTTTCATTTGGCCTAGGGAGTGAGAAAGGAAAAAGGGAAAATTGCTTTTCCTTTCCCCCTTGCCCTAACTAAGTTGTAAAACTTAACGGGAAACTTAAGCGCGATCGCCAATTTCCAGCTTCAGAGGAACATCACTGTTTTGCTCATTAGGATTGAGCGTCTCTAGTTGCAGCACTTCAAACTGAGGCGCTTCAGCAGTTAGATTACGGGTAGAGACTTGCCATTGATCGTTCCACAACGCCCGTTCTGCTCTCATCTGTGGAAAATACTCAGTGCGACAAGTAAGGATGACTTTAGCTTTCGGTATCACCACCTTTGCCAACTCCCAAAAGTTTTGCATCCTCTGTTGAGGCTCGGCTTGGGCTGCCATTTCTTCTAAGCCGTCAAAAATCAGCAGCAGCTTACCCATCTGATTGAGTTGCTCGAAGGCAGAATAACCAGGTAAAAAAATCTCGTGCTTGCGGAAAAAAAATTCTGATAACAGTGACTCCACACTCCCCGCTTTAGCATAATCCTGTAGTGGGATAACCAGCGGCAGGCGAGGGCGTTCAATCCCGCGTTTTTTGGCCTGACGATAGCGTTGCAGCGTAATCCAGGCATAGTGAAAGGTAAACCAAGTTTTACCTGCGCCCACATTCCCTAGAACTGAGAGATGCTCTTTGGTTGGGTTGTCCAACCAGGAGTCAATATAGCCATCAATTGAGCCATCACGTTCATCATAACGACTGCTCGCTGACCCCTGCTGAGTAACGGCGTCAAACTCCTCTTTGATAAAAGCCAAAGGTCTATACCTTTGGTCAATACCCCATAGTTTGACCTGTGCCTCCAACCAGCCAAAATACCTACTAAAGTCTGCCACCTCATCTACAAGAGCGTCAAAGGTGTAGCAAAACAGGTTGCAATTTTCCTGCCTTTCTACCGCATAAAGGGCAGAACGATTGATCTGGCGGGCAGAAACTAGCCAGCCTTCATCCGTTCTTTGCTCGTTCACTGACTGGCGCAAAGCTGCTACATCGCTGATTTGAACCTCCTTTTCCAGGCCGCGCACCAAAATGCGATCGTACCCTCGTCGTGCTGGGATATCAATAATCCACTCAAAGTAATTTTCGTCCCAGACTTCATACTTCTCAAAACGATAATTTAAGGTTTCAAACCAGCCTCTCATTTGTTGAGCTAAACCAAACGCCTGACACTTTTGTTGCGTAGATGGTTCTGCTGCTGGCAGTGCTAGCTCGTTCTGTGCCGCTATCCGAGCAATCTCGGTGTGAATACCCTCTAAGGTTGACAGTCTATCCAGTCGCTCTTGGAGATCTGCTACTCTTTTTTGCAAGTTTTCCAGCTTATAATCTCGCCTCACTTCCACAGGGGTACGGGTGTGCTTGGCAATCTCGATAAAGACAGCCACAAATGCTGCAAATTCTCGCTTGGGTTCAATGCTTAGTTCTCGGATTGCCTCACCCAAGTCATACTCGTTAATAAAATCTTCCCCCTGTGCGATCGCAATTGCAGGATTGTTATTTTCAAAGGCATAACGAAATGCCTCTTGAATCCGGTTTTGTTGAAACAGTTCCAAAATTGGCTTCGGTTTGCCGATGCCATACTCAACTAAAGCATAGTGATATACTCCTCTGAAATCAGCAGGTGGACGATCGGGATCGAGATTAAATTGCTGCAGCAATTTGGTTACCGCTTCATGGCGCTCTAGTTGACTCTTTAAATCCGAAACCTGCAAACCGACAATAGTGCTAATTATGTCGTCGATGATTACCATTGTGTTATTCCTTAACCGCCAAAAGCGTGGATTTACTGATGCAACTCCTGATAATCCTGCCCACAATCAGCTGTTGATTAACCCTTTAATCGATGGTAAGCCTTATATCGTGAAATTTACCTCCTCGTGATCATGACCGCAGACACATCAAGGCAACGCCGAGTACCGAATTTGGCGGTGAAGAATAAGTTGCCCCTTGAGGTTCGGGAATAGGATTCCCCAGAAGGTGGCACCGATCGAAACCGAGAAATCAATGCTGCACAAAACCTTCTCGCCGCTTGGCTCTTGGTGATAATCTATGGAGTGAACGTAAGACCTCTTGGGCATAAGTCTAAATGGCAGTTACGAAAAACCCCATAGGGAAAGAAACTCCAGACCCAAATTGTCAGGTTTGGGAATCCTCAGTTATAGCGCTAGCTTAATGGGGTAGGATGTTCAATACCACTCACCTGGTTGGATGGTGGTTTTACCGAAACCGTGTAAGGCTAATTCCTCCGTGAAGCAGGAAGGAGATGTCAGCGGGAAACAGCGTTCCTGAATAGCTGGTATTTGGGATTTGAAGACATCTACCCACCAAGCCAGAGTGTTTGGAGTCTAAGCAGTAGACCAAGCGTCTCAAATCTACAATCGACAATTCGCAATTATACTTACCGCTTATCCCTGTGGGCTTAAAGCCTTGGGGAAGTTCGGGTAGTTACAGCGAATCAGGTAAAGGAGAACATATAATTATAGTTTAAGTGGGGTGGATTTTCCATATGTCAGATGAAGAGTTTCGCTTGGAAGTTCAAGACCTAATCCAGCGCTTTATGGGGACGGAAACCAAAGACTTTTTTGAGCTGTCCAAGCTAGCAGGGCTGAATACGGCTGAAGATTTTGCAGGGGCTGACCTCAGCGGTGTAAATTTGAGCGGTGCCAACCTGAGCAGTATTAACTTAAAGGGAACCAACCTGTTCGGAGCTAACCTTAGGGGAGCTAACTTATTTAAAGCTAATCTAAGCGGTGCCAACCTATTCGGTAGCAACCTCAGTGATGCCAACCTCAGCGATGCCAACCTGAGCAATGCCAACCTTAGTGGTGCTAATCTCAGCCGTGCGCTTCTAAGCAGTACTAACCTGAGTGGCGCTCTCCTGAGCGGTACCAATCTGACCAATGCCATCCTTAGTAATGCTATTCTCAGCAATGCTATCCTCAGCAATGCCGTTCTTAGTGAGGCAAACCTATTTGGTGCCAAACTCGACAATGTTAACCTGTTTGGTGCCATCCTCAGCCGCTCTATTCTAAGTTACACCCAGCTTAGTAGCGGCAATCTTACTTATGCTAATATGGGCTATTCTAATACGACCTACGCTAATTTAAGTAAGGCTAATTTAAGCTATGCTCACCTGAACGGTGTTAATCTGAGCAATGCGAATCTGAGCGATACAACAGTAGACAAGGCACGATTTGGAGATAATGTGGGAATTTCTGAAGAAATGAAGCTCGATCTAAAGCAAAGAGGGGCAATTTTTCAAGATGCCAATAACGATCACTCGATGCTTTTGACTCGTTCTTCGTGACGTACCTGCGCCAAGCGAAGCTATGGCGCAGGCTTCTTTTCCCTGAGGACATTTTTGAGTGAGGCAACGCCCAGCCCCACTTCGACAAGCTCAGTGACCCACTTCGACAAGCTCAGTAACCCACTTTTAACATTGGTACAAAACCTGCCCAGAGTGGGGCACAAATTTTCATGGGTTCCATGTCCGATCAAAAAAAAGCTAGCAGCAATTTCTGTCTGTCGCGACGATCATTTCTGTTCCTCGGTAGTGCAGCTTTGGCGGGAAGATTGGCGATCGCATCAAAAGCCACCGCCGAGTCTGTCACCGTGGAGCGCAGTACTATTACCAGCATCCCCTTTTACAAAACCAGCATTGACCTAACCGACCCCTTTACCTTTCTAGCAATTGGCCTAGCCAATAATTCCACCTTAGACAATCCCGAAGGCATCATTGGCGATGAATCCTTTGAGCGCATGGTTGCCCGCTATCATGCTGCGGTGGTGGCAAACGGTACATTTTTTGGGAAGGATGACCCAAAAAGTCTCATAGGTAATATTGTTTCAGCAGGACGATTTGTCAAATACAGCCCTGGGGAAAACCATGGTACTACCCTCGGACTCCGTGCTGGCAATCAACCGGAAATGCTTACAGCACGGGTTGATGGTCAACCTCTATGGACTCAATACTGGTTTTCTCTTACTGCTGGGCCGAGACTGCTTAGAGGCGGAAAAACTTGGCTGGCACCGCGAACAGAAGGATTTACCGATCCCCATGTGATGGGAGTCGCCCATCGTTGCGCGATCGGGTTTCCCGCTAGCGGTAAGAAACTAATCCTCGTAACCTTTTTGAAGCCCTTACCCTTATGGCGAGAAGCACAGCTGATGAGAGCTATAGGCTGTAGCGAAGCCATGAACCTAGATGGCGGAGCATCTATAGCCCTATCCCAAAGTGGCACTATCCTGGTGAGACCCAAACGAGAACAAACCAATGTCATAGTCGTCTACGACACCCATCATAAAGCTCCGACCTTCCTGCAACAGAGGTGGCTGCGCTTTCAGATGGGGGAACGACCCACACTGCCTGAAGGATGACCAAGAAAGGCAGGAGACAGGAGGGAAGAAAGCTTGTGTTCGGAACCTAATCCGATCCAGGTCTGACATAGGCTCTCTAACAGACCCCCGCCACAGGTTAAACTAAAGGGTGCATTATGGTTTGGAAATAATTTCGTTAAGCTGTGCGCAAAATTGTTATTGCCGGTAACTGGAAAATGTACAAGACTCAACGGGAGTCCTCTGAGTTTTTGCAGGCATTTATGCCGCAACTGGAGTCAACTCCTCAAGAGCGCGAGGTCGTTCTGTGCCCTCCCTTTACAGCCTTGAGCGCGATGTCCACAAGTTTGCACGGCAGTAGCGTGCAACTCGGTGCCCAGAATATCCACTGGGAGAATTCTGGAGCCTACACGGGCGAAATTTCTGGTGAGATGCTGACGGAGTTGGGCGTGCGTTACGCCATCGTTGGTCACAGCGAACGGCGTCAGTACTTTGGCGAAACCGATGAAACGGTTAACAAACGTCTTATTGCTGCTCAGCGCCACGGGTTAATTCCGATCCTTTGTGTGGGGGAAACCAAACAAGAACGGGATGCCGATGAAACTGAAGCACTCATCAGCAACCAGTTGGCCAAAGATCTGGTAGGGGTTGACCAGAAGAAGTTGGTCATTGCTTACGAACCCATCTGGGCAATTGGTACGGGCGACACCTGTGAGGCATTAGAAGCTAATCGAGTGATTGGTCTCATTCGCAGTCAGCTCAAGGTAGCAGATGTACCCATTCAATATGGTGGCTCAGTCAAGCCAAACAACATTGATGAACTGATGTCTCAACCAGAAATTGATGGTGTCCTAGTGGGGGGAGCTAGCTTAGAACCAGATAGCTTTGCACGGATTGTTAATTATAAATAGTTGTTGGTTGTTGGTTGTTGGTTGTTGGTTGTTGGTTGTTAGTTGTTGGTTGTTAGTTGTTGGT
>DNXU01000191.1:0-16734 GCA_003505715.1 Cyanobacteria bacterium UBA8803
ACGGCAATATGTTGTTTTGTCAATGCGTCAACAAACTCTTGAATCCGGCGAGGACTGGGGCGTTGATAATCTACTTCACTAATGGGGTTGTAAGGAATTAGGTTGACGTGACTCTGGAATCCTCGCAGGTGCTGTGCTAACTCAACGGCATGTTCTGGCAGATCGTTTAAGCCAGCTAACAGGATGTATTCAAAAGTCACTCGCCTACCCGTAATTTGCACGTATTCCCGACACTCCTCTAAAAGGGATTCTAGGGGATAACGTCGAGCGCTGGGGATGAGTTTTTCCCGCAGTGGCTGATTTGAGGCGTGGAGGCTGATGGCTAAGGTAACTTGTAACTGCTGTTGAGCCAATTGGCGGATGCGATCGCGAATGCCAACGGTGGAGATGGTTAGCGATCGCATTCCAATCCCAATATCTTGGTTAATCGAGTTGACAGCACCCAGAACGGCGTCCAGATTCAACAATGGCTCTCCCATACCCATAAACACCACATTGCTCACCCGTTGCTGGAAATCTTCCTGAACGGTTAAGACTTGATCGACTATTTCATGACGAGCCAAATTGCGGGTAAATCCCCCTTTCCCGGTGGCGCAGAAGTCGCAAGCCATCGGGCAACCGACTTGGGAGGACACGCAAACCGTTAGGCGTTCCTTAGATTTACTGAAGGCAGGAATGCCGACAGTTTCGATAATGTTACCGTCTGCTAACCGCAGCAGATATTTCACCGTCCCATCGGGAGCTTCCGAACGATAATGTAATTGGGAGCGACCGATGGCGATATCAGCTAGGCTTTCCCGCCAGGGTTTGGGAAAGACCGAAATTTCCTGGAGCGATCGCACTCCTTTTTGATAAATCCATTGATGAAGCTGATTTCCCCGATAAGCTGGTTGTCCCTGCTGTTGCACCCATTGGGTTAACTCGCTTAAGGACGCGCCTAAAAGGGGTGGAATTGAGGAGGTTGTAGGTTGCTCTACTTCCCTGGGCTGAGTTATTGTGGGAAGGCTTTGAGCATTGGTCGTTCTTTTAGAGTTAACCTGAGAAGTACGAGGCATAAGAGTTACGGGAGCTTATCTATTTATCTAATATCTATATATTTTAATCAAAAACGAATACAATTTAAATTTTTATGCCTTATCTCTGCCCTAAGTAAGAGATAAACTTAATTCAATTAAACTGGCTATATAAGTTATTGAACTAACGTTATGAACTCCACTCTCGAACAGCTAAAAGTAAAATTTGAGCAGGCTTTGATGGTAGCTTTTGGTGATGGCATGGCTGGCACAGATCCCATGTTAGTACCTGCCAGCAATCCCAAGTTTGGCGACTATCAGTCAAATGCAGCTTTATCACTTACCAAAAAGCTAGGTCAGCCACCACGAGTGATTGCAGAAAACATTGTTAAACATATCGACATTATTGATATCTGTGAGCCACCAGTTATCGCAGGGCCTGGTTTTATCAATTTCACCTTGAAACCAGAATATTTAGCAGCTCAACTTAATACTATCCAAATAGATCCACGTTTGGGAGTGGAACTGGTTAAAAAACCGGAACGAGCGATCGTAGATTTCTCCAGCCCGAACATTGCTAAAGAAATGCATGTCGGTCATTTGCGTTCCACAATTATTGGCGATTGCATTTCCCGGATTTTAGAATTCCGGGGTCATGAGGTTCTGCGCTTAAATCATGTGGGAGACTGGGGCACTCAGTTTGGCATGTTAATCGCCTACCTGCGGGAAGTTTGTCCAGCGGCATTAACCACGTCCGAGGCTGTAGATTTGGGTGATTTAGTCAACTTTTACCGCCAAGCCAAGCAGCACTTTGATGCGGATGAAGCTTTCCAAGAAGCAGCGCGGCAAGAAGTGGTGCAACTGCAAGCAGGTGCTGCGGATACTCGCCACGCTTGGCAGTTACTATGCGAGCAATCTAGAAAGGAGTTTGAGGTTATTTATGACTTGCTCGACATTCATTTAACGGAACGGGGCGAATCATTCTATAATCCCTTGTTACCAGATGTCGTAGCAGAACTCGATCGCTTGGGGCTGTTAGTGGTAGATGCTGGTGCTAAGTGTGTTTTTCTAGAGGGATTTACTAATAAAGACGGCAATCCTTTACCGTTGATCGTACAAAAGTCTGATGGGGGCTACAATTACGCCACAACTGACTTGGCAGCTTTGCGCTACCGAATTGGGCAAGACGGAGCAGAACGGATTATTTATGTAACTGATGCTGGACAAGCAAATCACTTTGCTCAAGTATTTCAGGTGGCACGAAGAGCAGGTTGGATTTCCGATGGGGTAGAGGTAGTACACGTTCCCTTTGGGTTGGTACTAGGAGAAGATGGCAAGAGGTTGAAAACTCGTTCTGGGGATACGGTACGGTTACGGGATTTGATCGATGAAGCGATCGCTCGTTTCCGGGATTACTTGGAAGAGAAAATAAAACAAGAGGGTCGTGAGGAAACCGAGGAATTTAAAGCTAATGTGGCCAAGGTAGTTGGTATTAGTGCGGTTAAATATGCCGACCTCAGCCAAAACCGTAACAGCAATTATGTATTCAGTTACGATAAGATGCTGGCTCCGCTAGGCAATACGGCACCTTATCTACTTTATGCTTATGCTCGGATTCAGAGTATTAGCCGTAAAGGGAATATTGATTTTGAGGCTTTGGGAGGAGAGGTAAGAATCCTGTTAGAGGAAGGAACAGAATTAGTTCTCGCCAAACACCTATTGCAGTTAGGTGAAGTATTAAGTAACGTTGAGCAGGATTTGCTGCCAAATCGCCTTTGTCTGTATCTATACGAACTTAGCGAGAAGTTCAATCAATTTTACGAACAATGCCCCGTGCTTAAATCTGAGGAACCCCAACGTTCATCACGGATTAGATTATGCGATCTGACCGCTAGAACTCTACAACTAGGATTATCTTTGCTGGGAATTCCTGTATTAGACCGGATGTAGAGGTAAGGGGTGTGGGAAAAATCCTAGTAGGGTGCGTTACGCGAAAGCTAACGCACCAGCTACATCTACAGCTGATATGATGTCCAGTTAAACACCCATAATAAGCTGTCACGCATTTAAATTGGGTATCAAAGGTTAGTATATCCTTAACTCAGATTGCAAGCTGGGCTTTCCGCAAGACCCATTCATTTATCCTGATGCGAGCATGATCTGCGACTACTGAGCTAACACGTCTGGCTGCTCTTGATCAGAGTAATTTGGAGCATGGCTAGTGCTTGGTCAATTCCTGGAAACTGAGAGGGATAACGAGCTAATATTTCAGCAGATTCTAAAACACCAGCGCGAATTATAGCTATCTTTGAGTCGTGAGTTAAGGCGTTAATAATTTCTTGTAGATTTTGCAGTCCTTCTTGTTTGTTACCTAAGGCAATTCTACCGAGAGCAAAGTATAGTTTTTCTTGGTCACCATCACAGTCACAACACTTTAAGCTTTTTGCTATAATTCGTTTAGCTTCTTTGAACTGTCTTTTAAGGACATTGATCAAGCCCAGATTGAAGATTGGTAAAAACCAATTTGCTTTAATTTGAAGGGATCGATTTAGACAAGATTGGGCTTTCTTAAGCTTATTTTGCATGATGGCAAGAAACCCAAGATTATTCCACAATAGAGAATCCCCTTGAGGATTAAGTTCAATTGCACGGTTGAGCAATTTGAGTGCTAGCTCAAAGTCTCCCTGTTCATAGTAAATCCTACCAAGAGTATTGTAAGCAGATATAGCTCTTGGCTCAATATCAATTGCTTTGTTAAAAGATGCGATTGCCTCTGGAATTCTTCTTAAATAATTTAGGATAAATCCTTTTTTATCCCAAGCTTCATAGTGATCGGGCTTCAGAATAATAATTTGTTCAAAACTTGCTAATGCTTCTTCATATCGCTCAAGTCTTATTAAGGTTATGCCGCGATTTTGCCAGATATTGTAATCATCTGATGTAAGATCAATAGCCCGATCAAAACTTACTAAAGATTCTTCATATAGCTCAAGTTTGCCTAATGATAATCCTCGATCATACCATAGGCTGTATTCATCAGCATTGAGGCCAATAGCTTTATCAAAACTTACTATAGCCTCTTCGTATTTACCAAGGTTTTTTAATGCTATTCCCCGATTTCGCCAGATATTATAATCATCACAATTGATTAAAAGAGCCTTGTTAAAACTTGACATAGCTTCTGCGTCTTTACCAAGATTTCCTAATGCTATACCATGAGCAACCCAGAGACTATATTCATCAGGTTTAAGAGTAATAGCATTCTCAAAACTTTGCACTGCTTCTGCATATCGCTCAAGGTTACCTAATGTTAATCCGCGATCTTTCCAGGTATTGTATTCATTTGGATTGATATCAATAGCTTTGTCAAAGCTTAGTACTGCTTCTTCATAATGCTCCATTATCATTAAAATAACTCCTCGATTCTTCCAAAAATAGTATTGATCTGAATCGAGAGCAATAGCCTTATCAACACTTTCTAGTGCTTCCTGATATCGTTCAACAATTAATAACGTTACACCTCGTATATTCCAAGCTTCTGATTCATTGGGGGTAAGATTAACTAGCTTCTCCCAACTGGTCAGAGCCTCATTATATCGTCCGAGAGCTATTAACAGCTTTCCCCGGATATCCCAAATTTGATGATAATCAGGTTTGATTTCAACAACTTTATCAAAACTCGCAACTGCTTCTTCATATTGTTCTAGCTGGAGCAAGACACAACCTCTATTACCCCAAGCCAGATAATTATTAGGCTCAATTTGCAACGCTTTATCACAGCTGGTAAGTGCTTTCTCATATTTATTGCCACTAAAAAACAGTAATCCTTCCTTGAGAAGGAACTTAGCATTACTTTCACAAGTATTGCAATTCTCTGCAATTAAGCTTTTGATTTCTAAAGTTTTAACAACACGTTCTTCATCCGTTAATTTGAGGCATTCTTCAAAGCTATCTTCTAGCAGCTTGGTTGCTCGAAGTTGCAACTCCTCCTTAGTTAAGGGAAAATGAAATACTCCCGATCGCCAGTCAAAAAAATCTGGTGCCCTTTGGATAAAATAGTCAATAGCAAAGCTAGGAGTCAAAAATACAAAACTACAATGGAAATCTTGGCTAAAACGCTCTCGCTGTTGGTTGAGGTGGCTTAAAATAGGCGGCACGCCTTTCCAGCTATAAGCATATGTTTCTTCCTCAGCCCAACCGCTGAGACGCTTAGTGTCTTCATATTCATACAAGGCATTTTCGATGCCTCTAATAAATAAAATATCAAACAGTGTCTTCTCTCTCAATTCATCAATTTTGTCATACAGCGTTTGAGTTTTGCGATCAATTTCCAAAACTGCTATTTTTTTCTGTGGTAAATCTTTCCGTACTTGCTCGATAATGTGAGTACCCTGAGTATGATCGGATTGCACGACAAAAAATAATCCAAACCCTTTCTTACGCCTTAACCCCCGTAATAGTGTGCGGTAGACTTCGTCAAAGGTTTCTGGTGGTAAATCAGATCCGATCACTTCCTCAAGTTTCATCTCATTACTTCAGAGCATCTTTAAACTTAGGTAATTCCCATATTAACGGATGAACATCGTACCAGATGTATTTGTCTCCCTTCTGATTAAGATAGCGATATTCTAGCAAACAACGGTTGAATAATAAACTTCGGTGGAGATTATCATTCGCAATCTCCTTACTCTTATGGACTTGGGCTAAAGTCTGCCATTGATTTTCTTCTACTGCCCTTTGATAAATATCGCGCACTTCAGCGATCGCCCGTTGTACCGCCCTGGCTGAAATTGGTAATTGATCGGTTCGATTGATTGCCTCTTGTGCCAGTTGTATCAAGTCTCGCATATAGCCCCCACTCATTCGACAGAGTTGTTCTAAAACCTCTGGCGATTCAAAGATTTGGGTTTCTAAATCGAGATCGGTATAGGGTTCAACACGGCGTTTGATCGTTTCTTTCAGCTTAGCAATACCAGCTTCGTAGGGACTACCATCTCGGTACTGTACCATCACTGATGGTAATACTTGAGAAATGCCATAGTTATCTTTTAAATCCGTTGCCCATCGAGAATAAATCATCGAAATGGGAACTGTATAGACAATATGGCAATCTAAGGCTTTAAGTTGTTCGTGGCGATCTAGAAAAATTTCTTCATGATTGCTGCGTCCGTTATCTCGGAATATAGGAACAATCCGATCTAAATTATCAGCAATTACAACGAGTTGGGTTTTCCCATCGGGTAAATTATGCTTGGCATCAGCAATAAATGCATTGAGCGCTTTTAGCAGGGTCTCCGTATGAGGTTCCACCTTCTCACGAATTTTCTGGCGTTGACTAGGTTCAGCGCGAATGGCAGCAGTTATCTTGGCAAACTGATTTAATTGAGTTTCAATCGTGAGTTGATTAAGATTAATCTCAGTTGAGAGAATATCCTTGAGATCTTGCAAGCGCTCGCGCAGCCAGTCGGCAATGGGTTGAGAATTGGCTTGTTTCAGCTTATCAAGTAAGTGACGAGTGCAAGCTAGTAAAATATCTGCATACTGAACATCTTGTACGCTAATATCCTCTTCATCAGCCGCAAAATACACCACAAAACACTTTTGCTCTTCTAGGTCAGCTTTCAGGCGTAACAGTTCTGTCGTCTTACCAGTCCCACGATAGCCAGAATATAACTGACAGGTTAACTCCCGCGATCGCCGAATGCTTCTACCTAAATCTTGTAAAATCTCAACATCACCCCGCACCTCCCGACACTCGACATATTTTGAGTCACCTGCTGGCAGAGGCTGTGGATTAAAAGCATTATAAATATTATCCAGTAACTCTTCGATATCCAGATCAACTGCCACGACTCTGTACTCCCTGTAACGCAAGCTTTCTTTTCCATATAATAAACGCTAGGCTCGGCATCTTGAGGGTGTAGGTTTAGTTTCGGTTGCAGATAGATAGGCAAGCAGTTTGATTGCCTCCTACAGCAGCTCTCCTTGATCGCAAGCGTGAATGCAAACAGCGGTTGCCTATCCCTGATTAGCACAACTCTCTTTAGTTATTTCTGAGTGCAAGCCCAGTTATTTTTACTTAAGATGGGTGGAAATTTACCCATTGCCACCAACACTTGCGATCGCATTCCAGGTTTGGGAGAACCCACCTTCCGCACCCTGTACCCAAGCTAATTTTGCGAGTAAGGCTCCCAAAGGCTCCAACCCATAATCCATCAGATCGATAGTCACCTCATCCCCTCCAATTTCAAAAACCGCCACAACAAGCCATTTAGGGATACTTTTTCGTCCAGGAGTTCCCGTACTTCTAGAAGTACAGGATAAATAATTCCTTCCGAGCGGGCTTTCTCGCTGGCTGCGGAGACGATGGGGAGACTCCGCTTTAAAAATGTTGTTAATAAGTCTGATGGGGCGATCTCTGCTAACTCCGGGAAAAATGATGCCTCAACTACGGTTAAGCTAAAGGAGTCGAGCGCCTGCTCTAGGGTTTCAAATTGGCTATAGAGCATGGGAGTGCTTGGGTTTAGGTGCGTCAATATGAATCGCCTTCCAGGGAGAGAGCGATTCTCTTCTCTCAGGGAGTAAAGGTTCCTTGCAAGGAAATGGTAAATTAAAAGCTTTCTTCCCTCCTACCTTCTTCCCCTAACTGAGGCGAAATTCGCAAAATACCTGTATTGCCTGCCAAATGTCTGCCATTACATTACCCAAGGCATGATCGCTGTCTAGTTCACTTAATTGCACCCAAGGACGCAGTCTGGCATAATCACGACTAGCAGTTATGGGGATGACCTCATCATGCTGCCCATGAAAAATGAGAGTAGGTACGGGTCGCCATAACTGTTGTTCTTGATACTGATGGGCATCTTCGACAAACTTATAATGCAGGGGAAGCGATCGCTTCTCGCCGTAATGATAAACCGATATATATCCTGATGCTTGCCACAACAGCAGCTGTTCTGCTGTTAATTGAGGCAACCAATGGCAGAGGAACCCAAATGCTGGTGCTAACAAAACGAGGCGTTGGATTTGTGGATGCTTTTGCCCTAGCCAAGCGGCAGTTAGACCCCCCAAACTAGACCCGATTAAAGTGACTGGAGCCTCATTTAACAAAAATTCTGTTTCAATTTGACGGAGTTGGCGAGCGATCGTGAGATGGGAAAAGTCACCTTGGTTGAGATCGGGAATATCTAAGGAAATGCCAATACTCCGAAAGCGATCACGTAGATACACCGCTTTTGCCGATCCAGGACTGGAAGCAAAGCCATGAAGGTAGATAAACCTCAAAAATCTTGACCTCTTCTCTGTCTCATTGGGTTACGAAACTCTTCGCGTCGCTGTTCCATTAGTTGAGCAAAGCGACTGCGTTGGTCTGATGTTAGCACGTCTCGCATAGCTAACATGCTTTCAAAGCGTAGGTCTTCTAACTCTTGGCGCAGTTGCTGCACTTGCTGGTGTTTGGCACGAATTTGGCTAGAGTCGGCGTTACTTGCCATCAGGGAGGCAAACTCTTGTGTGGCTTGACGCAGTACTTGTTGGCGTTGGGAAATCTGATCTTTGTACTGAGAACGAATATCCTGTAGCTTTTGCTCTTGCTCTGGAGTAAGATTGAGTTCCTGCATCAACCTTTGCTTACCCCAATGCGGACGCTGCTGACCCTCAAAATTTTGAGCAAGGGTTGGGGTTAAGAAATTAGAATTGGGATTGGCAAGAGCAACAACGCCTCCTAAGGACAGTAGGAGTACTGACAAAACAGAAACCCGATGTAACAACATAGAAATTACCTTTTGTTTTACTGTGCTGTATTTGCTAAAATTACCCAATCTTCTGGTATAGTGTTACTCTGAAGATTTTCTGGTGTCTCTCCAGTCAAGCTATTCCAGTTATGTTCTAGGAACGTTTCCAGCGTGACAGAAGAAGTTGCTAGCTCTGGTAAAGGCAGCAAAGTACGATAGCCACTCCAAGCCATCAGTAAACCTGCTGCAAGTGCTGGTGGTACAGCCCATAGTCGCCAAGCTGGAAGAGCCTGTTCTTGCTTGATGATTTCGTCAAGCAGTCGATCCTCCAAATCATTATCTGCGGGAGGGGGTGTAGGGTGATTTCGGCGCAGAAATTGTTGCCATTGTTCATCATCAGGCGGTAACTGCGTCATAGCATTTCTCCTTGTTGCTGAATATATTGTCGCAGGGACATTCGAGCATGGAAAAGGCGAGACTTAACAGTTCCCAAGGCTATACCCAAAATTTGGGCAACCTCCTTTTGCGGCAGATCTTCTAAATCGTGCAACACTATGACAGCGCGATGATCCAAACTTAACTGTTGTAAGCCTCGCTGTACGATATCTTGATAGTGCAGCTGCATTAGGTCAGGGGTTTGGGAAGGTGGTGAGTCGCCAAAAGGCATTCCTTCTGTACCGAGTCGGAATTTGGAATTAAAGGAACGCTGCTGGGCAAACTTGCGGCGGTGATCCGATGCGACATTCCAGCAAATGCGATACAGCCAGGTGGAAAATTGGGACACCTGTCGCAATTGAGGCAAGCCTTTCCAGGCTCGGATGAAGACCTCTTGTACTAAATCATCTAACCCCTCACTACCGCATAGCTGATAGAGGGTCGATCTGACTCGCTGCTGATAGCGCCGATACAGTTGGCGAAAACTTTGGTGGTTGCCCTGTTGGCACTGTCGCACCAACTCAGTATCGGCGTCGGGTTCATTGGCAGTCGCGTCGTTGTTTGACACCTTTGCGGGTATAACTGACACCTGTTAGGTTATCCCTCACCAGTTTATTTTATCCTTTTTTTAGACTCGACCGACTGGAAAAAGGTTCAATCAAGTTTTAGCCCAGACAATTCCCAGAAATCTAGACAAGGGTAGGCGATCGCTTTATTATAGTGACCAGGCTAAAATTTTGACGGCTGAAAGCGGGGGCAAAAATCCCAGGGAGCCGTCAAAAGGCTAAGAACCTTGAAAATTAAAGATTTGAGCGTTTTAAAGATATCGGTAATTTGGGCTAGTTACCCAATTTGGGGCTTCTCAATTTGGCAGCCGTCAAAATCGGTTATAGAAATCGCTTCTAGGCTTGATTTGGGAGAAACCTTAACAAGTCGAGTGAAAAACTTTAACCGCGAGTTTCAACTTAATGAATCCCGGCAACGGGATTGAAACTTGATAATATCTACTACCCTGCTGGTTATCTTTACGTTTCAACTTAATGAATCCCGGCAACGGGATTGAAACACGTATCGAGTCCAATGGAAGCACAAAGGACGCTTAGTTTCAACTTAATGAATCCCGGCAACGGGATTGAAACTCAAAATTGCTGTTTATGGCCTTCATTCCTCCGAGTTTCAACTTAATAAATCCCACATCACGAAAATCAGGGTGTTCAAACAATTTCACTTAGCTTGCCACTCCTTGGCATAGCGAAGGTTGCTTAACTTACCAAAATCAAACCGAGAGACTGGATTTAGTTATTTTGGAGTTTTTGTAGTTCTTGTGGATTCTTTTTAATGACATAAGCTGTTACTTTCGTCACCCCTTCAGCTCGGAAAGTTTACCCCACTGTGACCCCTTCCAATTCCTCATCCGTCAGATCGTACAATTCCCTTAACCTCTGCAACTTCTCCTCACTTGGTTGCCAAAATCCCCTGCCATGGGCCTCCAACATCCGACCGACAACATTACGGAATGCCTCCGGATTTGCTTTGCACAACTTCTCGGCCATCTCCGGATCTAAAGCATAAGTATCCGCCGCTTGGTCATATACCCAGGAATCTCTAAAATCAGCCGTACCTCCCCAACCAATTAACGCCGTCATCCGTTGGGAGATTTCATAAGCACCACCAGATCCTTGATTTGCCATGGCATCTGCCCATTTGGGATTCAGCAATTTAGTACGATATTCTAACCGTAATAAATCTTCTAATTTACGAGGCGTGGTATCTTTCGAGAAACTTTCCACAAAACTGGCGCTGACCTTTTTACCCCTTTGTTTCTCGGCAGCTTTTTTCAACCCCCCCGTATTAGCATAATATTCTTGAATATCCGTAAGCCCGTACTCCACTGAATCAATTTCTTGGACAACGCGACCCGTCGTTTGCAATAGCTGAGTCAGAACTTCCGGACGCGCTTGACCTTTATCTTGTCTGCCGTAACTAAAGGCATTGCGATCGCGCCAAGTATTCCCTAACTCATCCCCAGAGTCCCAGTTGCCATCCACAACTCGGTCATTGACTAAAGATCCAAAATCTCCGGCTGGGTTAGAAAACAATCGTGCCGAGGCATTTGGTACTCCTTGCGATCGCAATGTTAAAGCGTGCTTGCGGATAAAATTCTGGTCTTCTGGTTCCTCTGCCTCTGCTGCCCGTGTGAACAAATCGTCCAGCAATTCAATAATATTGACAAAGGTATCCCGGAAGATACCCGAAAGATTAGCCAGCACATCAATGCGGGGATGTCCGACTTGAGTTAATGACAGCAACTCATACCGCACAATGCGTCCCGTACCTTCCTTGACAGGTTCTGCGCCTACCAATTCCAGGAGAATTCCTAAAGATTCGCCCTTGGTTTTAATCGCATCTAAACCCCATAGCATCACCGCCACGGTTTCGGGATACTCGTCATTTTCTTGTAGGTGTTGATTAATAATTTTTTGGGCAATTTCTCTTCCCCTTTCATAAGCGGCAGGAGATGGCATTCGGTAGGGGTCGAGGGCGTGAATATTTCGGCCTGTAGGTAATACACCAGGGCCATCCCGTAATAGGTCCCCTCCTGGTGCGGGTGGAATGTACTCGCCGTTTAATCCTCGTAATAGGTTGGTTAATTCATCAGTCGTTTGCATTAATAGGTTGGTAATGGTGGCAGCGGTGGCAGCGGATGAGTTATTGGGATTTGGTTCATTTTCGATTACATCTGTTGTCGATTCTTCTCCTGTATAGGCTTGGAGGTAGCTTTGTAATTCTGCGGGGGTGGGGGGTTCTCCTAGGGTGTGTAAGCCAGAAGAGAAGAGGCGCGATTCTACTACTTGCAGATAGTCGTACAATTTTACTAAATAGTCGTTGAAGACATGAGCGCTAAACATCCGGGCATTTTCGGGAGTAAAGGCAATGCCTAATTTTCTGGCCTCTGTAAAGGGACAATCAGTTTCTAATCCGGTATCTACAATCTTTTTGCAAATTGCCTCTTTGAGGGCATAATTCTTTTCTGGGTCTTCCCGATACTCGGCAATTAAATCCCGCAGAGCCATCAATTCCTTATACAACCCCGCACGACCGTAGGGGGGGACGTTATGAGAAATTAATACCCCGTAACCCCGACGTTTGGCCAGAATTGATTCGGAAGGATTGTTCGCTGCATAAATATAGAGATTAGGCATATCACCCAGCAGAATATCTGACCAGGAATAGCCTGTATTACCTAAAGGAGAACCAGGTAACCATTCCACCGTGCCGTGCATTCCGAAGTGAACAACGGCATGAGGTTGAAAATCATTCTGCAACCATTTGTAGAAAGCTGCATACTGCGGATGAGGCGTCATATCCCGTTCAAACATCAGCCGCATCGGGTCTCCTGAAATACCGAGAGGAGGTTGAACCCCGATCCAAATATTTCCTAATTGAACACCCCCAACATGAAACTCATCTCCATAAGTTTTAATCCCAGCGCCAGTAAGAGAATGCCACTGCTTTTCAATGCGAGTAGTTAGCAGATAACCCAACCATTTTGCCAGAGTCTTATCCTTAACCATATTGGCAACAGATTGTGCCGCCGCTAATTTCCCCCCATCCCTGACATCCGTTACCAAATCCGCTGCCAACGTTGCCTCATCTGCTTCTTTAACCAAGCGGATGAGTTCTTCCCCATCTGCGGGTAAGTCGCCAACGGTGTAGCCTTGATCTTTCAGGGCGTGGAGAAATTTGAGGAGCGATCGCGGTACATTTAATAATGCCGCTGTCCCTGTTGCCCCGTATCCCGGCGGGAACCCGTAGAGAATAACTGCAATTTTCTTCTCTGAAGCTGGTGTCTGTCTTAGGGCAATCCAGCGTTTGAGGCGTCCGGTTAGCCGTTTGACTCGTTCGGGAATTAGATAAATATCTTCACCTACCAAACCACCGAGAGGAACGGTGTCAATTGCCCCATCAAGTTCTGGTAATGCATATAACACTACGCTTTGCAATCCCCCAATGCCCTGGCGCGTCCAGGAGTGGATATCTTGAATTAGTAAGGGCGCGGCAACGATATAGGGGATATTTTTCGCCGTGAGGATACGCTTGCTTACCTCTACCTGACGCCCCGCTTCCATGGAACCAGCAGGGCCACCGACTAAGGGAAAGCCAATAGTAGATACAATAGCATCGACTTCTACTGCTTCTGGAGATAAGGACGGAGTTTCAATATTACTTAATTGCCGTTGAGTAGTTTCGTAGGCTGAGGTCATCCAGTCTCGCACTGCCACATGACCCTCAACACCGTTAATAAAGATGGGTAAGGGAATTAGTCCCGCTTGTTCAAAGTAGCGAATGAGTTGGGGAATGTAGGGTTGTTTGGTGATGACGTGTTTGCGGTAAAGGAGAATGCCGACAACTGGGTTGGCAGGGGTAACGGATGTGGCAGCGGATTTGGTAACGGATTTAACGGATGTAGGGGATGGTTGATTGGGTGCTGTTCTCTGGTGATACCATTCCAGGTATGTTTGGGGTGATTCAAAGTAACCGTTATATTCTGGATGCAGTAAGCCTAGGTTGGGGGTTTCTATTGGGGGGGGGATTTCTGGGACTTTTAAGCCTAGGTATTTCTCGGCTAGCGTCCAGAACATTGATGCTACGTTATCTGCACCGCCAGCGTTCCAGTAGCCGTAGATAATCAGCCAGTTTCTCAGATCTTGGACTTTTTGGACGGGAATGTATTTCAGTAGCTTGGGGCCTGTTTTTAAAAAGCTGATGTAGCCTGCTAATTTGTCCTCTTCTCTACCATTACTGAATTTATCGAGAATAAATTTAATCGGTTTGGGCATTCCCTTGGGTTTGTCCCCAATCTTGAAGGCACCAATTTGGGTGAGACTCATTAATTCGAGGGCGGACTCGAAGATAAGGCGGATGGGGATGTGTTGTACCCTTTCTCGCAGCCACAGGACTTGGTCGTAATCAAAGATGAGGCTGCTAAAGAAGACTTGGGCGTCTTGGAGAGCGGCTGCGACTCGATCCGGTTCGGTAGTGAGGGCGCGATCGCTAAATACCTGAATATCCAACCCCGGACAGCGCTTGGTGGCTAGATCGGCAGCTTGCCGATATAAGTCAGCGTTGAACGATTCAAACCCGGCGATCAAGACGATGCGTTTCATAGCCCAAGCTCGAAAACTTTCTTCATATTTCGATCTTAACGGGACTTTTAGGCGATCGCACTGAGACTTATTGAGCCGTTACCTGGTTGTGTTCCCTTCATTTTCAATTAAAGTCCAAGGATCGAACATAGGATCGGGGGTCTCAACTGCACCTTCTTGTAACCGTTCTCGGTCTTTTAACTCTAACAATTCGGGAACAGTGACAAAATTGTAACCCTGCTCTTTCAATTTGGCGATCAGTTGCGGTAGCGCCTGTATCGTGATCTGGCGGTTACCCCCACCGTCATGCAGCAGCACAATACCTCCCGATCGCGCCTGGGCTAGGATATGCTTGACTAACTGCTGTACTGAAACAGCACGATAGTCCATCGGGTCGTCAGACCACATCACGATCGCATATTTTTTTTGCTTAGCGTAGTCAGTAACTCCATTGTCCATCACGCCCCCAGGCGGACGAAACAGAGAGGTTCTGACACCTGTAGTTTTGTAGATGAGTTCTGCCGTATCCTCAATTTCTTTAGCCGCCTCAGTCTTGCTGAATTTACGGTATAAGTGGTGCCAAGTATGGTTGCCGATCGCATGACCCTCAGCAACCACCTGTTTAGCGAGTTGCGGATAGGCTTTCAAGCACTCCCCTACCCAAAAGAAGGTCGCCTTAACATTGTGTCGTTTCAAAATATCCAGTATTTGCACCGTGTTTTGGGGCCAAGGCCCATCATCAAAGGTCAAGGCAATAACTTTCTCTGGCTGGGCAAGTTTTACCTCTTTAATTATTTGTGATTCAAACTGGGCGGGAATGGAAAACGTGATGGTTGGTGACTCCTCCGAGGCAACTTGTGATACCACTTCATCCATGGGCGGCGGTTCCGGCAGCGCTTCTAGTAATGGGATAACATCCTCGCCATGGATGTGGGGATGCTGACTCGGCGGCGGAGTTGTCTTGTTCTCTGGTGAGTTTTTTGGAGCGCTCTTTTTCTCCTCAGCTGTTTTAGCAACGTCGATCGGAGCAGAAAAACTCTGGCTTTTGGCGGCTACTTTAACAGGGTGTTGGCCTTCTGAATGCAGCCAAGGCTCTCCCCCTAAAGGACTTGATGAGATCTTTTGATCCTGGGTTGGTTTCAGCGGCGATACCTGTGGTATAGCGGGGGTGACGTTCAGCGCTGGCTGAGTCGGTTGATGTAAAGACCAGCCCACACCCATCACAAAACAGAAACTAGCCGCCACCCAGGTAATAAAGTTCAGACTCCGCGAAACAATGCTATGAGGATTTTCCCGGAGATTGGGTTTTATTGGTGTGTTCTTTGCCACAAGGTTCTTTTGCAATGATGGTAATAAATTTTGTAGTTACCTGGAAAGTGAGATGGGGTGTGAGGTGTTGGTCAATTTGCCCTACACCCTACCCCTATACCATAAACCCTATACCCTGCTTACTTTTCAAGCTTTACGCTAACGCAGCTGATGAAGACTGGGAATCATAGGTTACAAAGCAAAACGTTTGAAGGTAAAAGTTTACACCCGATGAAATCTGCGGCTAAAGCACCCTAGAAGCATTATTAAAAATATTACTGCTTAGAGCTGATTGCAGCTTGGTCAATTTCCATATATAGTAGTAACTACTGGATTTCCCTATATATTTGGTGTAACACTCCCCTGAGTGGGTTATTTTCATGCACCAGCCAAATCGATAATAAACCAATTAGGGTGTCAGCCTTGTGGTTGTCTGTGCCGTAGCAGTCAGGCCGCTAAGGCTAGCGCTAACTTGGCAAATAAGGGTTCGATTGCAGTCAGATAACAGTGTTGAGTGATGTTAGCCAAACGCCAAAATTCCTACGAAGCGGATTTCGCGAAATCCTCTAATCCGCAAAACATCGCCTCAACTGACGCCAGAGTCGAAAGGACTCCCGTGAGAGGAACTGAGGCGTTAGCTCCCATAACTGAGCCAGTAGGGAGAGTCAGGGAAAAAGTGATCTCGGTTAACTTTGCCAATCTTGCTAAATCTCCACCCAAAACTCCTTGGCCAGATTACGAAGAGTTTTTCCCGACTACCGAGGTAGAAGCCACAGAACCCATCGCCACACTAACTCCTGCCTTAGTGAACCGTCGCTGTTATTGGCTCAAGTACTGGCCTTCTAACCAAGTCTTCCGCATTAAAGAGGTTAACCCAGAAAACAATACAGTATATTTAAACCTAATTTACCGTTGGGTTAATGCCACGAATATCAAGCTACTGAAAGCACGCACCCCAACTCGCCCTCCTAAGGATATTGAACTTCCTGACCTGACTGAATCTTTAGAGGAGGAAGAACTAGACTTTTAGGCAAGTCTTTCCCACTCAGGGCGGGTTTTGGAAAAAAGTTATGGGTAATACCAAATCCGACTCGATAA
>DNXU01000191.1:16826-17117 GCA_003505715.1 Cyanobacteria bacterium UBA8803
CAATGGCTAAACCCGCCCCTACAGCATGATTTGGTGTGTCTTATATTCGCTCTGTTTCTGGAAAACGTAGGTCTACAAGCTGATACTTAGCCTTTTCTTCTCCAGTACTAGAAGACTGTAGCAAGAAGTTCATGACTTTGTTTGTTTATTGATATCTATCACCTCGAACACCTTCCAGGGTTCAGTGCCTATTAGCAGTTATCCTTACAGGATTAGAACTTACACCTTCGCCCCCCTTGTTTCTCAAATCTGGGGGGAATTAAATTGAGTTCCCCCCAAGGTTGGGTAGGG
>DNXU01000175.1:0-261 GCA_003505715.1 Cyanobacteria bacterium UBA8803
TGTTTTCATTTATTCATTATTAAATCTTTGGGCGCTTGCGGACAAAAAAAAGCGGTTCTACAAACTGGTAGAATCGCCAAGATACATAAAAAATACTTCGCACGGAAGCTGCAAACGTTTGAACTCAAGCATACACGGTCAGCCAAAGGCTTGAGTTCCTCAACAACACTCCTTTAGCACCCGTGCGAAGTATAGCGGAGAAACTTTTACCGTATCACGCCCTGTAGTGGCGCTACCTCAGTCGGTTTCATCAAGTATAGC
>DNXU01000175.1:322-1511 GCA_003505715.1 Cyanobacteria bacterium UBA8803
TTTGGGAAGAGGCGATCGCTGTCAACTTCTCATTATTCCTGACACATGTCTCCAGACGCTCGTAGAACTCCGGATGTTCCACATCCAAAATAACTGGGAACACCCGTCCTGCTGTTTCGTTGGTCTTCTCGATCACGTACTTATCGTACTCGCGGGCATTTAACCCAATCGAGGCATAAAATTCTGAACGCTGGATATCGTTCAAATACATGGTGGCAAACACCGACAGCAAGAAGAACCGAGACCACAGCTTCGCCTGCCAATCATTTAAGAACTCTGGCTGTGCTCTCATGATCGCGTCGAAGAAATCCCCATGCCGATTTTCATCCTGACACCAGTTTTCAAAGAAGCGGAAGATCGGATAAATGCGGTCTTCAGGATGGGCTTGGAGGTGACGGTAAATGGTGATATAGCGCCAATAGCCAATCTTCTCAGATAGATAGGTCGCGTAAAAGATAAACTTCGGCTGGAAGAAGGTATACTTCCGGCTTTTGGTGAGGAATCCCAAATCCAGCGACAAATTGAAATCCGACATCGCCTTGTTCAGGAATCCTGCGTGCCGTGCCTCATCGCGAGACATCAGCATGAAACACTCAGCTAATACAGGGTTTTTGTTTTTTAAGCGACGACCCAATTCTTTATAGAGCAGGAATCCGGAAAATTCTGCCGTACAAGAACGCTCCAGAAACTCAATAAACAAGCGACGGGTTTCTCCGTCAATATGCTCCCAAGACTGCTCGAACTCGGCATCCCGAACAAAGTGGTGGCGATTGTAGTCAGCACGGAACTCTTCCAGGATCGCCAACAGTTCATCCTCATTTGGCGAAATATCCATCTTCGCCATGGCGTCAAAGTCAGTGGTGTAGAACCTAGGCGTCAGTAGGGTTTCCTTGGCCGGGACTTTCACCCCTGGTCGTATCTCGTCAAAGGCAGGTTTTTGGAGAGTATTTACCATGTCAAACGTTGCTCTTTTAATATTTGCTTACGATTCTGGGTTTTATGGTGCGGCGGTTTGTGGGTGACCGTGCCGATTGACCCAACCCCCACTCATCCTAAGACTTGCATCATTGAGTCTACCAAGGTCTTGGTGAGTGAAAAATCCCGTTATAGTTAAGAGTTGCAAAGTTGCTTAATATTTCGTTGCAATTTTTTCAGGCTGTTTAGGGAAAGAGGGATGAGGGATGAGGGA
>DNXU01000175.1:1562-3172 GCA_003505715.1 Cyanobacteria bacterium UBA8803
AAGAATTAGTTACCCAGCTCCCCCAGCTCCCCCAGCTTCCTCATCCCTCTCCCTAATTTTCTAGAACCTAAGCATCTGTTGCTTCAACTCGACCGTAGAAGATACCGCGAATCAAGACTTCTTCTGGATCGTCAGCACCTAGATCGGTGTCAGAGGGTTGTTCGCTCTCAAAGGTTCCGGCAATTTCTCCGGTTACGTTATCTACCTTAGCGATTTGGAGAGAAATCCTACCATTACGGGATTCAAAACGCTTGGTGTTGGAGCGGGCGAGTTCGTCCACATCTGCTTGACTTGGCAGTGCGACCGCATTGTCATAGCCACTAGGAACACCCCGACCCTTAGGATCTAGGAAAACTGCTCCCCGGTAAGAGGGCACCTTGAACTCGCCTTCAAAATCAGTGGATGTATTGACGCTATTCATATTTGGCTGGCTCTTAGCCACCAAACTTTTAATCGTGAACAGGAACGGAACTTGCTCGCCTCCCGGTAATTGTACGGTAATGGCTTGGAAGTCCATTCCCTCTTGTTCGATAAAGGTCAGGCTGCCATCTTCTTCAACCTTTAATGGCCCTTGAACTTGGTCAAGGCTAGAAGTAGCTCTTGTCAAGACCTTACCCGGAATATATTCGGCTTTTGCCCGCTTATTAGCAGGTTCTTCCTTGACAAAGTAGCTAGTTGGCTGTAGGCACAGCTCGACTATCTTATAGGACTGATCGGATGCGATCGCAATAGAGCCGCGAGTCGTTTCTGAAAGCTGCGGACAGAGATTTGCTAACCCAGTATTTCTAATCTGATCGTAGGTTAGTTGTTCGACACTTGTAGCCGTTGCTGGACCTCCGCTACAAGCTGTTAACACCCCCAGACACAAGGCCAGGAAGGCAACAATTAAAGCACGATACCTCATGGTCAACCTCAATCGTCAATATCGGATCTGAAAATTTTTGCTATGGTGATTCGTGAATCAGGTTTAGGTGAATTGGAGTGAAACAGCGACTATCCTCAAGAGTTCAACGAAAGTTACTTACAATTCACTCCACACCAAAGTATATTTTTTGGCGCACACCAATTTTTGGCGAGCGCTAAATCAGCCGAACAGCTGCCCGGTTGAGCAACCTTCGCCAGCACGACACCCAAGACATGGACTTTAGCTTTTCTTTAGAGCATTGTACACGGGAAGCGCCACTCTTAAATCAAGCATCTGGCAGCTTGCGGCCATAGGAAGTCAATGGAGTATCAGTAAAATTAAGAATATGAACCTTGGGGACGATTGGGATTCACCGCAGTTACAAGTCAAACTGGAAGCCATTAAGGCTGAGATCTGGGCATTAGCCAAAACTCATGAAGGAAATAGTCTCGCCCTCTTAGCCTTGCTGCGAACTTTAGAGCAGGCACATCGGGAGGTGAGAGAAGGCTTTTTTCAAGCCTCGTTGCCTGATAGCCGTCATGCTTTTTATGCACTACTCAGAGATATTCAAGAATCAGGGGGATGGCCTTACATTGAAAAAATGAAGCTGCGATCGCTTCTGGAAAACCTCTTAGGCTCCGAAGTCCTCAATCCCGCTCCCCCAGAGGCAAACGATGAGGCATGAGTGAGGGGATGAGGGGATGAG
>DNXU01000228.1:0-267 GCA_003505715.1 Cyanobacteria bacterium UBA8803
CATACTTAAAGCCGTAGCTTGTCGTTCGTTTGGGTAGCACCTGTTGACCTTCTAAGACTACTGTAGCTCCTTCTCCGAGGAGAGCTTCCACAGCGAAGTTGGGAACAGGCAACCAGGAAGGACGGTGCAGTACTTCCCCAATCGTATGACAAAATTCTGACATCCGCAGGGGATTTGGTGCCGTAGCATTGAGGACGCCCTCCATATCATTACGGTTTAGAGCCTCCAGAATCAAGTTGACTAGGTCATCTCGGTGAATCCAAGAGA
>DNXU01000228.1:351-6946 GCA_003505715.1 Cyanobacteria bacterium UBA8803
CCCAACCGCAGAATGACTAATCTTACCCCAGCCTCTTTAACCTTCTGAGCTTCAGACTCCCAGGCTTTGCAAACGTTGGCGAGGAAATCGTTACCAGGGGGACTAGTTTCATCAAAGGTTGCAGTTTCGCTAGTGCCGTAGTAACCGATTGCGGACGCATTGATCAATACCTTTGGCTTGGGGTTAGCATTCGCGATCGCTTCCACAATTTTTTGCGTCCCCAGTTGGCGGCTGTTGAGAATCTCTTGCTTACGTTCTGAAGTCCAGCGGCTTTCAGCAATAGGTTCTCCAGCTAGATTAACTACTGCCTCGCATCCGGCGATCGCATCTTGCCACGAACCCGATATCGTTGGGGTATAGGCAACAATTTCTAAATTTGGAAAAGCACGGGCGGCAGCAGCCCGGTTGCGAGTTAAGATTAGGGCTTGATGGCCTTGAGCAAGGAGTCGTTCTACCAGACGGCTGCCGACGAATCCAGTGGCTCCAGTAATTGCTACTTTCATCCTTTAGTTTCCTGTAGATTTTTTCGTTTCGCCGTAAGCCATACCATTGGCTTCGGCGTAGCGATTCATAAACCGCATGAAGCGATCCCAATGATCTTGCCGTTCAATTTCAAACTTACAATCCACTCGTTCTAAATCATCTCCTTCGGGGCCACCGAATATAAATTTAACTGAGGAAGGCTCAACGTTGATTGTGCCCTCTTCATCTGTTAAACGTAAAGCGTTAGTAAATTGTTTGGTAAAACTGTTGAATTTTTCTAAGGCTTTTAAGGACTCAAAGCTCATTAACACAGAACGGACTCCAGAATTTGGATTCCGCCGCAAGCTTACATTACTGAGTTCTTCGGAAATCCCTTCAAAAAATTGAATCGATGGGGCTGGGGAAGTCATGTTAAATCTGGTTGAATATTAAAATCAGTATACAAAACTTTAGAGCTAGGTTTCATCCCTAGGCTAAAGTACGGAAGTACGAAGTCTTTCACCCTCGCCTTTTCGTAAATGCTATGGCAACTCAACCCACCAAAATCAGATGGCAGCGGATAGCTCTGACCGTAGGTATTGGATTCTTATCCATACTTGCAGCTACTACAATCTACGATGCATGGAGAAAGCGCAACGGCTGGTGCGTACAATCCGATCCCAACGGCAAGCAAAAAATTCTATACGGAGCTGATTGCCAAAGATTTTAGATAACAATTAGTTATTGGTGATTGGTGATTGGTAATTGGTGATTGGTAATTGGTGATTGGTGATTGGTGATTGGTGATTGGCTTTCCTGCAAACAAACAACCAACAACCAACAACAAACGACAAACAACCAACAACAAACAACAAACAACAAACGACAAACAACCAACAACAAACAACAAACAACAAACAACAAACAACAAACAACAATTACCCAGATTCCGACCAAATTATTAATTCACCGTTTTGTCCGCCAGCAGCTAATTTCTGCCCTTGGGGATGCCAAGCTAGGCGCGAAAAGCCGTTTGGGGCACCTTCGAGAATTTGAGCTACTTGCTGTGCTTCCTGCCACAAACAGACATAACCATCATCAGCGGCAGAGGCGAGGAGGAAAGTACCGGGTTGAAAAGCGATCGCTTGTACAGTCCCCTCATGGAGATCCAAGACGATCGCTTCCCATCCAGCAGACTCGTCGGCTTGCTTTTTCCATACTGTAATGCTGTTAGCGCTGGCAGATGTTAACAGAGGAACGCCAACATCGGTTTTAGGCTCAGACCAGGTAACCGTGCGGATTTTACCGGGAAAACCTCGCATTAGCCACGGATCGGGGTGATGCCATTCCATAACCATGAGAGTGCGATCCAGGTTACCAGAGGCGAGATACTGGCCATCGGTTGACCAAGCGATCGCCAAACTAGCAGCGCGAATGTCGAGTAGGTAGGGTTCATCTTGCCAATTTTGAGCATTCCACACTTTCACCCCGCGATGGCCGCAAACTGCTAAATACTTTCCATCTGGACGCCAATGAATGCCCAGCACTGAGGATGCCGCGAAATTCAAGGTTGCTTGCATCTCGCCCTTATCGGCATCCCAAATTTGCACGCAGCGTCCCACACTGTAAGCCAGTTGATTGCTAAGAGGACTCCAGGCTAAGTGTTCGATCCAAACGTTTGAGTGAGGGGATAGTAAGGTATTTTGCAGGCGATCGCCACCCCTGTTTCCTTCTCCCTGTTGTGGTAACTGCCAAATTTTCACCCGTCCATCCTGCCCCCCTGCGGCGAGGAATTGACCCTGTGGAGAAAAAGCCAGGGTGTCTGTGGATTCACCTGTGGGGGCTTGTAACATGGTGAGGCGATCGGGCATCCACAGCATTACCTCTCCTGCTGCTGAACTAGCTGCCAGCCGATCGCCTGTAGGCGACCAAGCTACAGCAGTCACGTAATCTGAGAGCGTGCCTTGCCATTCTAGGTCGAGTAAGTTGTCGCCCCCAAGCCCTAAACCAAACAATTGCGAAAACCCTCTGTAAGTTTGGTTTTGTCTAGGTTGCGTCCGATAAAGACCAGCTCGTTCTTGCGAGTTTCTTCAGGTTTCCAAGGGCGATCGCGAGAGCCATCAAAAATCATGTGGACGCCCTGGAAAACAAACCGATGGTCTTCATGGGCTAGATTAAGAATGCCCTTCATACGGAAGATATCTGGGCCTTGGGTTTGCAACAATCGTGCCATCCAATTTTGCAGCTTTTCCCCATCTACTGCTCCAGATTCTACCAGTGCCACTGAATATACAGATTCATCGTGTTCGTGGGCATCTTCGCTCAAAAATTGGGGGTCAATTTCCAGCGCTCGTTGTAAATCAAAAGCTTTGACTCCCAAAAGGGCATCCATCTCTAACTCGGCATTACGGGTGCGGTAGATTTTGGCCATGGCATTCATGCCCCGAATCCTATTTTCTAACTCATCGAGCTGTTCCGGGGTTGCCAAGTCAGTTTTATTGAGTAAAATCACATCGGCAAAGGCAATCTGCTCCTGTGCCTCACTGCTGCCCCAATGCTGCCAAATATGCTTGGTGTCCACCACAGTTACTACCGCATCGAGTTGGATTTGGTAGCGCATATCCTCATCGACAAAGAAGGTTTGAATTACTGGCGCGGGGTCAGCCAAACCAGTGGTTTCAATTACCAGATGGTCAAACTTCTGGCGGCGTCGCAGTAAGTTGCCAATAATTCTAATCAAGTCCCCCCGCACGGTACAGCAAATGCAGCCATTATTCATTTCAAATATTTCTTCATCGGCATCAACCACTAGCTGGTTGTCAATTCCAACTTCGCCAAACTCATTAACAATCACGGCCACTTTAAGCCCGTGTTCGTGGGTCAGAATGCGATTGAGTAAGGTAGTTTTTCCGGCTCCCAAATAACCTGTCAGAACTGTAACCGGAATTGTAGGGGATGTTGCAGGGGTGACCATGTTCAAAACACTTTAAATTAAAAAACCGGAGGTAAACCGCGCATCTGGCGGATGGCATTGATGCAAACGGGGCAGTCACAACCAAAAAGATTCAGGGCAAGCTCGCTATCTTCTTCGGTGAACTCTAGCATTGGGGTTTCGTCAGAGGTTACCGTCTGGGCTTGGACGCGATCGCTATTACTAGCAACTTGAGTTGTCTGTGATAAACGGGCACAAGTTAAACGACCCCCATGAGGGGCGGGTTGGCTCGAGCAGCTTTGGTGGACGGATGCTATTGGTTCTGCTGCCCGAACGGGGTTAACCGTCATGAGTACAGATAGCATCGAACCGAAAACGGTGGGACTGGAAAGCAAAATTAGTGCCAGCTTCTTATTCATGACTCACAGATTTAAATCTATTTGAACAGACAGGATAGCCGATTTATGGTTTCTCTTCAAATACCCTGTACACTCCATACAGGCAAAATAGCCCTTTTCAGTAAAGTTGGCGAAAGAAAGGGAATGGGTTTACCCTGAGCGTAGCCGAAGGGGAATGGGAAGAGATTTTTCCGTAGCCTCTGTATTAAAAGTTACTAAGTCCTCATCCCCCATTCCCTGAAAACCGATTGTGCCAGTTGAGGGTGCTCAATGGGGGTTGTTAAGCCCTTGGCACGAAACCCAACTCGTAGCTGTTCCGGGCTATCCCATCGATATGGTGATAAGAAAAACTGATTAATAAAGCCAAACACTTACTGTGTAAGGAATTACCAATTACCCATCACCCAAAATTTCGCTCAATTCGCTCTGGATGTCCTTTTATTGAATATTAAGATTATGTAGCGATCGCAACCTGTTATTTTGGCAAAAACCATGAAAAAAATTGTTATCGTTGGTGCTGGCCCTTGTGGAATTCTTCTGGCTCATTATTTATTACAGCGTGATGCTCAATACCAAATTGAAGTTTATGAACGCCGGAATGACCCTCGACAAGTTCCATTATACAACTCGAAAACTATACCCTATGGTATCAATGAAAGGGGATTAATACCTTTAAGAAGAATTAAAGGATTAGAAGAAGCAATTAAAGCTCAATGTGTAAAAAATTATGGTCTAATCGTCCATCAAAAAAATTGTAAAACGCGGGTTTTTCCAAAAAAACAACCGACCTTTAACACGGATCGGATTAGCGTAGTGATGACGTTGTTGTCAAAACTGATGGAAAAATCAGAGAACGGCAAAGTTAAGCTCCATTTTAACTGTAAATGTAGTCATTTGGATTTTCACAACAAGACAGTGACTTTTGAAAAGATTAAAGAAACAGCATCAAAAGAAGCATTTACAGTAAACTATGACTTACTAATTGGCGCAGATGGAGCACGTTCGGTAGTAAGAAGGCATTTGCTAAATACAGACTTTTTTGAATTTGAGCAAAAATACGTTCATGCTTGCTACAAAACTGTTTTCCTGCCAGGTAGCAATGAAAAGACAGGAATTAAATTAAAATCAGATTGTCTTCATGTCTGGCGGCCAGAGGAAGGGATAACTTTTGGAGCAGTTCCTCAGCTCAACGGAACATTTATTGGTCTGTTATTCTTTCCCAAGAATGAAAAGAAAGTAGTAGGTCTTTCCAGCACAGCAGAAGTGATGGATTTTTTCCACCAGAATATGCCAGAAGTAGGTCAACTTCTCTCTGAAGCTGAGGCAGCAGCGTTTCTTAAAAGACCCATTTCAACACAATTAAAAACTCGCTGCAACCGCTACCATTATGGTGACAGCGTACTAATTATGGGAGATGCTGCCCATGCTGTTTCTTCATCTCTTGGTCAAGGTTGTAATAACGCTTTTGAAGATGTGATGGTCTTTGATAGTCTTTTGGATGAGTATGCTGATGAATGGGCTGCTGCTGTCGAGCAGTTTACAATTCGCCGCCAACCAGACGCCTACGCTTTATGGGAACTCGATACCAACGTCTTTCCTGCATCTAAAACATTATTTCTCGAATTCATGGTGCGGGAAAGTTTTGCCAAAATTATGAACAAGCTCTTCCCTCAATTTTTCTTACCTCCTTTACGTGAAGTCCTCTCGACAACGGCACTTTCCTATGCAGAGATTCTCAAGTCTTATCAAGGTTGGATATCAAAGGTGAAGAAGTCTAATGAAAAGTTGTTTTCTCTAAAAGAGTAATTATCTCTCTTTCACCATCCATACCAGCATACCCAGCAATTTTTCCGCAGGAGGAATCAGATACTCTGTCAAATCGATGGTTACAGTTTGTTCTTCTAGCTTGAGGAATGTCCACAGATTGCCGCTAGTGACGCTGCCGTAAATGGTGGGGATGGGTTGCCCTTTGGCGGCATTGAAGCGCTGGGCGGCTACCATTTCTGCAATACACTGTCCCCAACCTCCCTTGAGATTTTCCTTCTTCGCTTCGACGATGACAATTACAGGGGCTTCAATTAATAACTGTTCGGGAGAACGGCTAATCAAAAAGTTGCAAGTCCCGTTTAATCCAGCTTGTACATCTACGGTGAAGTCTTCACCAGAGAAGAAGCTAATGGCTCTGTCCAATATTTTTCTGACTTCAAACAAAATCGGGCTGATAATCAGCTCTGAGCGGGCTTTTTCTGAACCTGTTGCGATCGCCAGGGGAATACTCTCTGCTAGGAACTCTGCCAGGTAAGGGCTTGGTGTAATGGGTTCGGTATCTGGCAAAAAGCGCCGTCCCTCCAAAAAGGTCAGGTTGAGTTCCTCCTTCGCTTTTCTCAAGGTGAAGTCGCTGTATACCATAGCCTTTAAAAGTTCCAGCTACCTAACTTAATCATAGGGCCTACAAGAATAATTATTTACCAGGATCTAGGAGAGCCAACTTGGCAACAACAACTTGTCCTCAATCTCCTGCCGGACTAGGGGTGTAAGTTGGCAATGGCTATTGATACAGTCTACTAATAAGTGATTGGCATAGTCATACTGCTCTAACTGCTTTTGGCCTGCTTTGTCCAAGTGCCATTCGTGACCGATATTACGCTCCTCGATCAGCAAGGATCTCAATTGCGTTACCCAAGCTTGACCGTTAACATACCACCATTGCTTGAGAGTGTCTGCATCTTCATCAGAGTTTGGTAGCTGGTTTTTCAGTTGCCTGAGTGCATTGCCTAGGAGTTCACCCGGAGCGTAGCCTAGG
>DNXU01000228.1:7035-11699 GCA_003505715.1 Cyanobacteria bacterium UBA8803
AGGGGTTCACCCGGAGCGTAGCCGAAGGGTTCACTCCCCGTCAGGTGGTCGAGATCGATGGCTAGGTACAAGGCAGTTAATCGGTTAGAGATTAGTTCTGGAGTAAGAGTAAGGGCAACATTGAGGGCATGAATCAATGCTAAATCTAGGGCGAGTTCGCCTGCTAGTTCCCTAGCTAACTGAGGATCGATCGCTAATGCTAAAGTCTGGTTACCAGCGAGTCGCTGATGAGGAGGGAGGTTCAGGGTTAAGTAAAAGGCACGGATCGCAGCGGGTTTATAGGATGCCTTGACGTTTAGGGATTTCTGCTGCACCCAGCAGAGGAGCTGGGATAGGATCGGCTCTGTATGATGGGGAAGCTGGGAGTAGCGATCGCTTAAAGTTTCACTTCCCTTTGGGAGTGAGACTGGGTCAATTTTGCGATCGCCCATCTCCTTAGACATACTAGATAAACCAGTTACTAAGCTATCGATCTGTTGCTGCATCAGTTGTAACAGTCTATCAACATTGGGCAACATCTGTGCTGTCAGTAAAAATACTTCCCGCCAACGCTTCTCCGTCAGGTGTCCCAACAACCTGGGCAACCCTCTTTCAGGGTCGGCCACAATGGCTCTAGCTGTAAAATATTCCTGAAAGGTCAGGTGAGAGAAGGAGTAAATGCGTCGCGCTCGTTCTACCAAGAGACCGTGCTGTGCTTCAATCGATTTGAGGACGGCAGCACTATCCAGTTCTAGGGATTCTAAGTCGAGGCGATCGCCACAGAGAGTGCGAAGATAGTAAGAAATGAGCTGATGGATGGTGCTTTCTTCAAAAAAATAATCCCCTTGCTCGAAGGCAATGGCGGCTAGCTGACTGAGTAGCTGCAATTTATGGGCTAATGATAAATTACGATAAATCTCATCTCGTTTAATACCTCTAGCTTCATCCCAGCGGATCAGCAGGAGATCAAGACCTTGTTTATAAAGGTCGGAGCGTTTGGTTGGGAAATCGGCTTTTGCTTGAAAAACTAAGCAAGTTAGGTTGAGTAAGATGGGTGTGGCGGCGAGTTCCCTAATGGGCTGATTTTGCGGCAGATTTATCTGTTCTAGAAACACAGATGCCTTTTGCAACCCCAATTCGGGTGAATTCTTGGCAACGGCTACAAACCATTTTTTCGTAAAGGCTTCAATTTGCGCTGATTTAAAATCGGCAATCTCTACTTCCGTAAAGCCGCTAAACCTGTACTCTGAAGCAGCAATACGACAAGTGATAATGAACTGGTTTTTATAATACTGTTCCGCTAGCTGGCGAATTTGTTTGATAATTTCATTACTAGCTGTTTCTGGTACTTCATCTAAGCCATCTAGCAATATTAAAAGTCTACCTTGCTCCAACAGGGCTTCTATTTCTGGTACAGATAAATTACAGCGATAGATCTCTTGATGAATGTACTCTAATAGGCTGAAGCTATCTTGATCAATAGCATCCTCGACAAAGTTTTTCAGCCTGATAAAAATCGGGATGAGATGTGCTTGGAAATGCCCTTGATTGCACTGAACAGCAATATATTGCAAGAATGTGGTTTTCCCTGCTCCGGGTTTACCCAATACCATCAACTTGCCATACCGCTCGACGGCTTTAAGTCCCGACACTCCTTCGATGCGAACTTGGCCTAAGCCCAAGCGCTCGAATTTTTCTGCTTGGCAACCTTGCAGATCGGAAATTTCCAGCCATCGTTGACTGGTGATTTCTTCGAGAATATTAACGTCAACATAGAGGTCATCTAAATCGACAGGCCGGGTAATATCTAACAAGCGTAGGGTGCCGCACCGATCTTGAATTCTGTCATAGCGCTCTTGCCGCACTCTGGTAACTGTGGCCTCAAAGTCAATACTACTGTCTGGCAAGATATCTTGGCCTGTTAATGGTTCAGATTGTGGTATAATCGCAATCTCTTCAGGCTGAAGCTCTAAAGAAAAGCAGATTTCAATAAAAATGTGGCGGTCAACGGGTCTGCCCGCAAAAAATTTCCAAATCGGCTGGCGAGTCCGAATACCGATTTCACTAGCGAGGTATTCCTGCGTCCATCCCCTACGCAGAAAAGCCTGTTTAGCTTTTTGGATGCCTTGTACAGATGCTTTAAGCGATCGATTTGCCATAGCCTCATCCCACAAATGTCTAGCCTAAGGACAACTTTAAAGAGATTCAGCTATATAGTTCCCGCAAATCGACCCAAGTGTAACAGGCTGGGGCAAAATGATAATTGGGAATGGGTAATGGGTAATTGGTAATGGGTAATTGGTAATTGGATAAATTATTCTTTGTCTCCCCATTACCCATTACCCACAATTCAATTAGAGTTCAGCCGCTTAGTTATCTGGCTAATTAGGCCACTGATAAGTGCGCCAGCCATGAGGATGCCAATGGCTGGGGTAAATACGGGTTCCCAAAGGCTATACCACACATCAAGTCCTAAGGGAACCCCAACTGAGCGACCGACAACTGCGATCGCAAACCAAAAAAAACTCAACAGAACCAGGAAAACATCAGCGACTAAAAACTGGTTGAGCCAATGAATTAGTTTCTCTTTCATAGTGTCACCTTTAAAGTCCTAAATACTTGTTATAAATGAATGTAAACAATACCAAAAAGGAATTACCAATTACCAATAGAGGCTCTGCGTAAGTCCTTTAACTCAAACCTTTTTCGCAGCGATCGCTAATCTTACTCCCTTGACCTGACGCAGACGATCCATTACGCTGACGACGCGACCGTGAAGTACTTGTTCATCAGCATTAATCACCACCAAGGCTTGCGGACGCGACCCGACTACAGAACGTACTGCACCTTCGAGATCCTTTAACTCAATGAACTGACGGTTGAGAAAAATATCGCCGTTAGTATTAATCGTGACATTAATCTCCTCTGGCGGCTGGGGTTCTGCTGTTGCCGCACTGGGTAAATTCACGGGTAACCCTTCGGAACGGGTTAAATATAGGGTGGAAATGATAAAAAAGGCCAGAATCGCGAAGATCGCATCAATCATCGGTACGATGTTGATCTCGAAGCGAGTCTCTGAGTCATCGGGAAGACGCATAAGTAGTTTATATTTTAAGTTGCATTCTATCAGTAAGTATCCGGCACAGCCGCTAATTGCCTAACTTTATACAATCATTTCCTCCAAAGCCGTTTGCAAATCTCTCGTCAATTCGTTAACTGCAAGTCTGGCACCTTGGCGGTTAGCCTGATAAACCTGCCAGCGTTCTCTGACGGAGATAGGCTCACCCACCGTCAGCCGCGCTCGTCGCCAACCTAAGCGGGGACGCCGAGGGTTTTTCTCTCCTTTAATCCGAGCCATGAAATCGAACAAAATTAACGATGTTTCGGCAAACCGTTCGATGCTAGGCTTGTCCAGCACGTAGCTTCCTGTTACCGCCACGAAACTTTCCACTAGGCGCATGTGTAATATCCGCAAAGAGGCTTCTTCGGCAACCCAATCTGCTAAACCCTGTTTCAAGGGCGATAACGCCTGCAAGTTTGATAAATCCTGGGGGTAGATATCCTTCCAGCTTGCTTCCTCTAGGCGGCGGCAGCGATCGATAACAGTTCCCTCAGGCTGTAATCCAAAATATTGCTCGGCAGCCTGTAGCGCTAGATCTAGTAAAGCCTGAAGCCGATCTGTCAGTACCTGGTTAGGGCTGCCAGATGGGTAAATTGGGTTTGCCGCTGGAGTGGGTAAGCTTTGGTGGTAGAAGCGACTGTAAAACTGTTCCATTTCCAAAAGGATATGTTCGCCGAGGCTCAAGAGTCGCTCATAAAACAACTTTTCTCGGTCTAAGGGGGTAAACTGACCCATCGGTGACACGGGCAAGCCACTATCTGCTTCTAATTTACTTAAAAGCCAGTCCAGTTTTGCCCAAGGTGGATTGATGTAATGATATTGAATGCCAACGGGTACAATTAGAACCTCTTCAGATCGATTAGCTTTAACCAAGTCCTCAACACACCAGAAAGCCAATTGAGCCACGCCCGGTTCCAGAGGACTGACAGTTTCGCTATGCCCGTTAGTCGCGCCCTCTGGAGCCACAGTTATGGGCAGTTTCCCATGGGCGAACAAGTCCCGTGCCGTCCGCAAACCAACCAAGTCCAGTCGTTTACCGCGATGAATGGGTAATCCTCCTAACCGAGAAAAAAACCACCCCAGCCAGTCTCCCGCCCAAATAGTCATTCCGCGATCGTAGATAAAGTGAGTATGAATCGGATATTGCAGTGCCATACCTTGTTGACGGGCAACCTCTGGTACAGCACGGGAGAACAAGTACATCATGCAGAGGGGGTCATCAACTTCAGGGTGGCGAAATGCGATTAAAAAGCGAATTTTGCCCATCTGGAATTGTTGGTAGAGATGGGCAAGAACTTCAACATTCACCGTTTCTACCTGGGCAATACCCGCAGGCAACCATGGCCGAATCCTCAAGCGCAGCAATAAGGGCAGCACCGCTCGGGCACTATAGTATACAAGCGGGTTAAAGTGCGGCGGAATAAACTCTAGAGGAGGTTGAGCGTGGTGAATGGGATGGGGCAAGGTGAGCCTCCAGGTGGTGGGTTAAAGATTGTTGTTGGTTGTTGGTTGTTGGTTGTTGGTTGTTTGTTGTTGGTTGTTTGTTGTTGGTTGTTGGTTGTTG
>DNXU01000029.1:0-3257 GCA_003505715.1 Cyanobacteria bacterium UBA8803
ATTTTTGTTTAAGTCCCGTTAGGCTATCTTCAATCACATTTGATTCAATTATTCGATCTACGAACAGATCAACAAAACTCTCAAAAGTTTTAGTCTTACCGCCTGCTTCAGGGACTACTATAATCGCAAAGCATTTGTTCATTTCATTGGAAATAGACAAACCAAAATCTTTATTAATCCTTTTTTGTAAATTAGTTAGAAAAGCTGTCTTTCCATTCCCACGGCCAATATAGGAGGTATCTATTATATAACCCAAACGAAGGTGGTTAGGATCGCTTTGAGGAACTTTTAGAAAGTTCTCCTCAATAGATTTATATTCCTGCTCTCGGATTGATGGTTCGTAAATTTCTCCATTGTTTCTTGCATCACTGGAATTGGGATTGACAAAGGGAGATGAAGGAAACGGATTCTCACGCAAATTATAACGTTCATAACGACCCTTTGGCACAATTAATTCAGCTTTAGGGCGCTTTGCATATTTATCAATAGCCATACTTTGCTTCTCCTGATTAAGCTAAATCAATTGCAATAATATTTCGGTATTTGCCGTCAACCATAACTGGTTCCCGCCTTAAATACATAACCTTAGTTTCATCAGGCAATTTGTCAACTTCTAGAGATATGCTGATTCTTAAGCGCTTATTATTATAAGCTTGACTTAAAAATTGATCGAATAAATATTCGGGAATTTTCATCGCATAACATACACGCTCTTTGACATTAGGTAAACTTACAAAATATGTCTTAGCTAATTGACGTACATCAAGATAGGCTTGATGAAGAGATTGGACAAATTCTTCTTGAGTATTTTCATTTTTCCAGGAAGGCTGATGAAGATATAGTTTTGAGGCATCTCGATACTCATAAAACATCTGAAAACTTTCTGATTTGCTGACAGTTTTTATGACTGATAAAGGATAAACCACTTTTCCATAAAAAGATGGATCTGGGTAAAACTCTGTAATGTGAAGCAAACCGATCTGTTTAGCTCTATATGCCCATATTTCAAAAGAGTCTAATGATATCTGATATTCATATAAAGTCTGTAAAAAATACTTTAACCAAAAGTCTCTACTTCTTCTAAGAATTGTGTTGTATTTTTTTGGATCAAAAGCTTGTGAATCGCTTGTTGGCAAAAGTCCTTCTTCAGCGATCTTTTGAATCAAATCATTGTTTTCCTTTTTAAGACTTATATTTTTACCTAAATGCTTTGATATATCCTCTTCAATCCTATTTTGAAGAGTCTGGAAATACTTTTTTATGTCCTTAGAAGCTTTAAGTGAATCACGTTCAATTCCCAAGCGATAGGCTGAATATATTGGAAATATCAGTAGACCAGATTTTTTGGCATTTACCTTATAGCAAGTCTCAATAAGGTATCGAAATGGCTCGTGATGCTTTTCTTCCATGAGTTGGAAAAGATAGTGATTGAACTCAATAGTTCCCTTAGTCTCGTATATTTGTAGGGCATCTCTTCCTTCAGATGTAAGCTCAATTTCTCCGTTGTTTATCGAGATAAGCTTATAATCTGTTGCTTCACTGACTACTTGATCAAAAGTATACCTGTACCGAGCCATCTGATTAGTTGATTCATGAGAATCCTCGGTTAACTTTTTATATTTTGATTCACCTAATCGATATTGATGTTTAAGTTCCAAAAAGTAATCAAAAATTTTCTCGGCCTGGTTAGATGTACTAACTCCCTTTAACAAAATGTAGAAGTACTCGAGAAAATAGAACTTTCTTGGAGCCTGAGGTATTCGGGTTGTTTTAGGCGTATGGGTTAGGTGACTAATCATATAACCAATTCTGGCATAGTCGCCGGAAATCATCGCCGCGATGCTCAAAGCTTTGGTACTGATCGAAGCTGGCACAGGCAGGAGAGAGCAGCACCACACGGGCATTATAATGCTGGGCAAGTTCAGCTGCTCTGGGTATAGCTCTTGCCATAGTCTCGACAATTTCGTAACGGTCGTAACCCACTTGCTTCAACCGTTCGGCAAAAGTAGGAGCAGCTTCTCCAATCAGTAAAACTGCCGCAGCTTTGGCTTGAATTGTTTGTAGCCATTGAGTATCGTCTCCAGCTTTGGCTTCACCCCCAGCAATCAAAATGGTTGGTGCTGCTACAGCTGCTAATCCCACTTGAGCAGCATCGTAGTTGGTAGCTTTGCTATCGTTGATGAAATCGATCCCCTGCCAGGTGATGATGTGTTCCAAGCGGTGAGGGACACCGGGGAAGTTAGCTATGGCTTGGGCGATCGCTTCTTTCTCAATACCCGCCAACCGCGCTGTTGCCACTGCCATAAGTAAATTTTGCTGGTTGTGGTCTCCTACCATGCGTAACGAGTCTACTTTGAGAATGGGTTCTTCGGGATCGATAACCCAGCCATCTTCGATATAAATCCAGGGACGAGGACCGCCCTCACTCCCAGTAGCACCTTTGACGCTAGTCCAATAGGCATTGGGCCAATGCTTAGTACCCAACTGCCGCAGGTAAGGGTCATCTCCGTTAAAGACTTGCAATGGCGATCGCCGCAGTAAGGAGGCTTTAATCTCGTAGTAGTTTTCTAGAGTATAGTGGCGGTTCAGGTGGTCAGGAGTAAAGGTTGTCCACACCGCAATCCGAGGGGTTAAATCTCGTGAGGATTCAATCTGGTAACTGCTGATTTCTGCAATTACCCAATCTAAGTGCTTGTGGCTTTTGGCAACGGATGTAGGGGATGGGTTAATGGTTTCTTTTTCTGTCCCCTTCTCTGTTACGGCGAGTTCGCAAGCTGCATAACCGATATTACCGCAAGCAGGAGCGTGGAAGCCTGCGGTTTGAAAAATAGCGGCAATTAGGGCAGTAGTAGTTGTTTTGCCATTGGTTCCGGTGATACCAACCCACGGACAGGAGTTGAGATAGCGCCAAGCTAGTTCTAGTTCGCCAATGGTATCAATGCCTTGGTTCCTGGCTGCAATTAATACGGGCATATCCCAAGGGGCACCGGGACTCACGACAATTAATTGGGGTAAGTCCCCAGAATCGAGGGTGAGGGAATGACCTAGTTTCACGGTAATTCCTTCAGCGGCAAGGGTTTGTTGTTGCGATCGCAAAGATTCCGAGGAGTTGCGATCGAATAGCGTTACTTGCCAGCCTTCCTGCTGGAGAAGCCTTGCCGCTGCGATTCCGGAGCGTCCCAAACCAATTATCTGAGCCTTGAGCATAAATTAAATGGCAGAAGTCGTATCTGGAAAATGAGGGATGAGGGATGAGG
>DNXU01000029.1:3329-16699 GCA_003505715.1 Cyanobacteria bacterium UBA8803
GGATGAGGGATGAGGGATGAGAATTATCCTTGTTTAGGATATCTTAATCGGTCTTTGAGGGCATTAAAGAAAATTAACTAGTACTAAACCACTAGACCTGTTAGGTCTGTTTTTAATTAACTTGACTCTCTCAGTTTTCTCCCTACACCCTACACCCCATACCCCACACTCCGTCAGTAGTTTCCTCTTTGGTTCTTCTCAATTAAACGAACAAATTTCTGTAAGGTATCAGCATACGGCTCAAGAGCTACCCACACTAGATCGTTGTGGCTCGCTTCCTTGACCCATAACGAGAGTTTGGGTTCCGGTGCGGCGGCAAAGAGTTGTTGGCCGTGGGAGAAGGGGACGATTTCATCAGCTTGGCCGTGCATCACCAGTACTGGACAGCTTACTTTAGGGATTTTGTCGATGTTGCGGAATTTATCGAACGGTAAAATGGGAATGGGTAGTACCACTCGAAACGCTGTAGTAAAAGCACTTTCCATAATCAGACCTGCCACGGGAACCCGTGCGGCTAAATCTACTACCGACCCACCCCCTACCGAACGCCCGTAAGCAATAATTCGTTTTGGCGGTAGCTTCAACTTTTGGGTCAAATAGGTGTAAGCTGTGTCAATATCGCGATAGGCATTGCGTTCAGAAGGATTTCCTTGACTGGTGCCATAGCCGCGATAGTCGTAGGCAAACACGCTAAACCCAATATTGTAAAGGTTTTGCAACACGGGTTGAATATTTCCCAAGTCCTCGGCATTACCGTGCGCGTAGAGAATCGTGTAATTGGCTGTTGGATTGGGTAGATAAACGGCTGAAATTTGGATGCGATCGCTACTCGTCAGCTTAAGAATGGCGCTAGTATCTCGATAACTGGGGGGTGGAGGTAAAAAAATCTTGAGATCGGCAGTGAAAAAGACATACAAACAAAAAAAACTATAAATGAATATGAACGAGCGCACGAGCCGTTTAACAGTAAATTCACCCCATAGCCACCGTCTGAGCCTTGTTTTATCCATAAATTTAGATATCATGAGCTTTTCAGTGAAAACCCAAGCATAAAAATATGTCTCTTTCTCTTTCCCCCTCGCCCTCGCCCGTCTCTCTATTGCCAGATTAGATTTTGCCTGATCGCACCTGCGGCAACATCGAATTTGGCTCGCTCGGTTGTAAACTTAGCTTTGCTCCAGATTGAGGACGTGAGATGGCTCTAGAATATCCTGACGACCTAAAATATCTCGAAAGCCACGAGTATGTACGTCTCGATGGCGAAATTGCCACGATTGGCATCAGCGCTTTTGCTGTTGACCAGCTTGGTGACCTCGTCTTTGTGGAACTCCCGGAAATTGGGGATGCCTTAGAAAAAGGAGAGGTCTTTGGCTCTATTGAATCGGTGAAGGCGGTTGAAGATATGTATGCTCCCCTTTCCGGTACGGTGATCGAACGTAATGATGCGATAGTGGAATCTCCGGAACTGATTGCTGATGACCCTTATGGTGAAGGTTGGTTGTTGAAGGTAAGAATTAACGATGCGGATGACTTAAGCGATGGACTCTCGGCTGATGAATATCGCGTTCAGGTAGAAGGAGAATAAAAGATTGGCAAATGATACATAACGCCCACAAGGGCTGGAGGGTGAGGCAACGGGACTCAACATTATGTTTGTTAAAACATAATAAGAAGTCGCGCTCTCGTCAAAAAGAGCCTGACCAACTACAGCCCTCCTATGAATCGGTTAGATATGCCTAATTTGGATGTCACAGTTAACCAGGATGCGAATAACGATCGGCTCATTCTTGATTCTCAGCAGAATTTTTCTGCCCCTGAAAGCGTTCTATCGACCGATTCTTTTGTAGGAAGGCACATTGGCCCGAACGAGCGGGATGTCGAGCAAATGCTTGATGTCTTGGGATTCTCCACCCTCGACGAACTAATAGATCGGGCCATTCCGCCAGCCATTCGGCTTAATCACCCCCTCAAGTTACCTGCTGCCCAAAGCGAGTATGCTGCCCTAGGGAACCTCAAGGACATGGCGGCCAAAAATAAAGTGTTTCGCTCGTTCATTGGCATGGGGTATCACGACTGCATTACCCCACCAGTCATTCAACGCAATATCCTAGAGAATCCGGGCTGGTACACGGCTTACACCCCTTATCAGGCCGAGATTGCCCAAGGCCGTCTGGAGGCATTGCTCAACTTCCAGACCATGATTATTGACCTCACAGGTCTGGAAATCGCCAATGCGTCGCTGCTGGATGAAGGGACTGCTGCTGCTGAAGCCATGAGCATGAGCTATGGGTTGTGCAAGACGAAAGCTAATGCCTTTTTCGTCTCCCAAAACTGCCATCCCCAAACCATTGCTGTCGTGCAAACTCGTGCCAAACCCTTGGGGATTGAGGTGATTGTGGGCGACCATCTCACCTTTGAGTGCGATCGCCAAATTTTTGGGGCACTGCTCCAGTATCCGGCTACGGATGGCCAAATTTGTGATTACCGAGAGTTTATTGACAAGGTTCATGCCGTTGGCGGTTTAGTCACTGTAGCTGCTGACCTTTTGAGCCTGACTCTCCTCACCCCTCCCGGTGAATTTGGAGCAGATATTGCGGTCGGCAGCACTCAGCGCTTCGGCGTTCCTTTGGGCTACGGGGGGCCTCATGCTGCCTACTTTGCTACGCGAGAAGCTTACAAGCGGCAGGTGCCGGGACGGATTGTGGGTGTATCTAAAGATAGTCGGGGTAAGCCTGCATTGCGCCTAGCCCTGCAAACCCGGGAACAACACATCCGCCGGGATAAGGCCACCAGCAATATCTGTACCGCCCAAGTGTTACTGGCTGCGATCGCCTCCATGTATGCTGTTTACCACGGGCCAGAGGGACTCAAGCAAATTGCCCGTCGGATACATCAGTTAACTTTGATTCTAGCGGCAGGGTTGGAACGGCTGGGATACAAAATTGGCCCAAAACCGTTTTTTGATACGCTGCGGGTAGAATTGGGCTTGCACAACCCGGAAGCGATCTTTGCAGCTGCACAGGAGCGTAGCATTAACCTGCGTCCTTTGGCAGCGAATGTTATTGGGATTACCCTAAACGAAACCACCACGATGCAGGACGTAGTAGATCTGCTGGAGATTTTTGCCGATGCAGGGGTGGCAGGAATTCCCCGCTTACCGTTTGATACAGATGCCTTAATCAAGGCAGCAAGACCGGATTTCGAGCCACCCTTTGCCCGTACTAGCAGCTATTTAACTAATCCGGTGTTTAACCGCTACCACTCGGAAACTGAGTTATTGCGCTACTTGCACCGACTACAGGCCAAGGACTTGTCTCTCACCACCTCAATGATTCCCTTGGGTTCCTGCACGATGAAGCTGAATGCTACTGCGGAGATGATCCCGGTAACTTGGCCGGAATTCGGCAAGATTCATCCCTTCGCTCCTAGGTCTCAAACTCAGGGATATCAGATGTTGTTCCAGCAGTTAGAGGAATGGTTAGCTGAAATTACAGGCTTCGCAGGTATTTCTCTGCAACCCAATGCTGGGTCTCAAGGGGAATATGCTGGATTGTTAGTAATTCGCAACTACCACGAACATCGAGGAGAGGGCCATCGCCAGGTTTGCCTAATTCCAGAGTCTGCTCACGGCACTAATCCTGCTTCTGCCGTCATGGCAGGTTTGAAGGTGGTGGCTGTTGCTTGTGACGATCGGGGTAATGTTGACCTAGATGACTTGCAGGCTAAAGCCCAAAAGCACAGCCAGGAACTGGCGGCGCTAATGATTACCTATCCTTCTACCCACGGTGTCTTTGAAGAAGAGATTAAAGAAATCTGCCATATCGTTCACACCCACGGCGGACAGGTTTATATGGATGGGGCGAATATGAATGCCCAAGTCGGACTCTGCCGTCCGGGAGACTTTGGGGCAGATGTCTGTCACCTCAACCTGCACAAAACCTTCTGCATTCCCCACGGTGGCGGTGGTCCTGGGATGGGGCCTATTGGCGTCATGCCTCATCTGGTGCCCTTCCTTCCAGATGTGTCCTGCCCTAACGACCAACCATCAACCACTAACAACCAATCCATTGGTGCCATTTCTGCCGCACCTTGGGGAAGTGCGAGTATCCTGCCGATTTCCTGGATGTACATCGCCTTGATGGGAACAGCAGGTTTGACGGCAGCGACCAAAGTAGCAATTCTCAACGCCAACTATATCGCCCGTCGGCTAGAACCTTACTATCCAGTGTTGTATAAGGGGAAAACCGAGCTAGTGGCTCATGAGTGTATTTTGGATTTGCGATCGCTCAAAAAGTCAGCAGGTATTGAGGTAGATGACATTGCTAAACGCCTGATGGACTACGGGTTTCATGCCCCCACCGTTTCTTGGCCAGTAGCGGGGACGATGATGGTAGAACCCACGGAAAGCGAGTCGAAGGAAGAACTCGACCGTTTTTGCGATGCCATGATTGCTATTCGTCAGGAGATAGAGGCCATTGAACTAGGTCAAGCCGACCCCGATAATAATGTCCTCAAAAATGCTCCCCATACCGCAGAAGCTTTATTAGCTCAAGACTGGAGTTGCCCCTATCCTCGCGAACAGGCAGCCTATCCAGCACCCTGGACAAGGGAACACAAGTTCTGGCCTACTGTGGGGCGGATTGATAATGCTTTTGGCGATCGCAATTTGGTTTGCTCTTGTGTAGGGATGGAGGCTTATAGCTAAGGATGAAGGATGAGGGATGAAGGATGATTTTTTCTTACTCATCCCTCATTTTTGATATCATATTCGGTAATATCGGTCTTCTACCCTTCCGGTCTTTCCTTGTATAAACATAGTCTCTCATTAATGCCTTCTAACTTCCTCAGTTAGTTAGGAGGGTCAAAGCGATTGACTAAGGCAGATACGGCAATCATTGGCAACCCAATGAGCAGGCAGAGCAACCATTGATTAACGTTCAGTGGTGCGGTGTAGAACAAGTTATTTATCAGGCTCCATTGACTGAAAATTACCTGCAAAATCACGGTGCAAGCAATACCAATACCGATGGCTGAGGCATCGCTGATTTGTGCGCTTGAATCACGCAGTTTATCGATGATTACGCTTCCCAATTGGCTAATACTCAAAAGGTAAAAAATTCGTCCTGCCACTAATGCTTGAATTGCCATTGTCCGGGCTAAAGCGAGATTTCCTGTCGTTGCCTTTATCCATTCAAATATACCAAAAATCAAAATCCAATTAAAGGCAGAAATGACCAAGATGCGCTTGAGTAACCCTCCAGAAAGCAGGGGTTCATTTGGCTTGCGTGGAGGTTGTTGCATCTCTCGTTCTGACTTCGGTTCAAAGGCTAGGGGAACGGTCATGGTGATGGAATTAACCATATTCAGCCAGAGAACTTGTAACGATAAGATGGGTAACGCTCTAGCTAGCAGTACGCTAATCAAAATCGTCATGGATTCCCCACCGTTGACTGGCAGAATAAACGCGATCGCTTTTTGCAAATTGCGATAAACAGTACGTCCTTCCTCAACTGCTGCTTCGATTGAGGCGAAGTTATCATCTGTCAAAATCATGTCAGCGGCTTCTTTTGCTACCTCCGTGCCAGCTTGCCCCATCGCAATGCCAATATCGGCTTGCTTGAGTGCCGGTGCATCGTTGACTCCATCCCCCGTCATGGCGACAATTTCGCCTTTGGATTGAAGAGCTTCAACGAGACGGAGTTTCTGTTCCGGTGCGACACGGGCAAACACGACTCCATCTTCTACTGCTGTGGCGAGTTCTTGTTGATCTAGGTGGGCGAGTTCTTGTCCAGTAAATGCCAGAACTTCTCCATTTTTGTTGAGTCCCATTCGAGAGGCGATCGCTCTTGCCGTAACCGCATGATCGCCCGTAATCATCTTCACCTGGATACCTGCTTCTTGACAAGCTTGCACAGCTTTTATCGCTTCGGTTCGGGGCGGGTCGATCATACCTTGCAACCCGATGAAAATTAGATCCTGTTTGATATCTGCATGGTCTAGCGAGTTTTGAGCAGATGATACCGATTTCTTTGCCAAAGCCAGCACTCGTAACCCCTGATGAGCCATTGCATCGACTTCCTGATGCACGGCTTCTCGATCCACAGAGGTAAGATTTGCACGATCGTCCAGCATTTGCTGACAGCGAAGGAGAATTGCCTCTACCGAACCCTTGACATAAATAGTCCTGAGTGGAGACTGTTCTGTAGTCCTTCTTTCATGCAACGTCGCCATGTACTGAAATTCGGACTCAAAGGGAATAACATCAATTCTAGGCATCTCCTGCTCTAAGTCAGATTGATGCAATCCCACTTTGTTGCCGACAGCAATCAACGCCCCCTCCGTTGGATCGCCAATCACCTTCCATTGACCATCCGTTTCTTCCAGATGAGAGTCATTGCATAACAGTCCGGCTTTTAGACATTCCACAAGAACAGGGGATTTATTTAGATCAACTAGCTTTTCATCGATCAGGATTTCCCCTTCTGGGGTGTAGCCTCCACCAGTGACTCCATAGTGTCGATCGCCTGCGTAGATGGCTTGCACTGTCATCTGATTTTCTGTCAGCGTACCTGTTTTATCGGAACAGATAACCGTCGCACCACCTAGAGTTTCAACGGCTGGTAACTTGCGGACGATCGCATGACGGCGTGCCATCCGGGAAACGCCAATGGCTAGGGTGATTGTCACAACAGCGGGTAATCCTTCGGGAATCGCACTGACTGCCAAAGCAACAGCCGCCTCGAACATCGAAACCCAAGAGTTACCGTACCCTAAACCAACAGCAAATGTCAGTGCGGCTACCCCTAAAATGATGTACAGCAACGTGCGACTGAATTTATCAAACTTGCGGGTTAAAGGGGTTGATAGATTTGTGTGTTGCTCCATTAACTGCGAAATTCGCCCGGTTTCGGTAGCCTCCCCAATGGCAACAACAATGCCTCTTCCCTGTCCGAACGTGACAAAGCTGCCAGCATAAGCCATGTTAGTTCGCTCTGCTAGGGGCGCGTCGGGATTGAGCGGTTGAGTGTCCTTTTCAACGGCAATTGACTCACCTGTGAGGGCTGACTCATTCACTTGCAAGTTACGCGCACTCACGAATCGCAAATCGGCGGGTACTTTGTCTCCAGAAGTCAGAAACACCAAATCGCCGGGAACTAACTCAGTAGAAGGAATTTTTACTTTTTGAGCATCGCGGAGTACAGTTGCGTCTGTCTGGACTGAGGAGGCTAAGGCTGCGATCGCGCTTTCAGCTTTAGACTCTTGAACAAACCCAATGATGGCGTTAATTAAAGTAACGCCCCAAATTACCCCAGCATTCACCCATTCTCCCAAAAATGCCTTGATTACACCCGCAATCAGTAAGATGTACAAAAGCGGTTGGTTAAATTGCAGCAGAAACCGCACCAAAGGACTTTTTCCTGGGTTGCCTTTAAGTTCATTAGAACCATAATGTTCCTGTCGTTTTGTCGCTTCTTGTGATGTCAATCCCGTTTCTAGATTGCTATCTAAAAGCTGGAAGACTTCCCGCGTCGATAGATGATGCCACTGTTCCTGTAATTTCTTTGGTGCTGTTGCTGTCATAGTGTTTCTTTCTCAAAAGCACGAGCCAGGTAAATTAATAATTAGCTAGTTGTGATACCGTTTGGTTTAATGAATGTTACATTTTGTAGGGGTGGGTTGAGTAGCTAAATTTTGGAAAAACCCATAACTTTATTTCAAAACTTGCTCTTCCCCGTTTGGCAAGTTTCCATATTTATCCAATGTATAAAATAAATATGATTAAAAAGTGACAGCAACGCTGCCATTCAACGTGGAAATGGAATTTGTATTCATCTGCTTAACCTAGACTTGCCCCTCGCAGGAGTCAACGGGAAGAAGTTCATCCTAAATCTCTCCTAGGAGGCAAGCCTTGCTCCGATTCTTTTTGGTATCTTATTTTATTTGTTCTAGCTCAACCTGAATTATTGAGCCTTGTTCAGAAAGTTAATTGGCAACTTACATATTTACTCAAAGTGAAGATGAGTTTACCTCCTACCAAAAAAGTCTTTGAGCGATTGGATAATTCTAATTTGATTCGCTACTTACTTCTGTTTGCTCTTGGATGGGCAATCGTACAAGTTTTGGCTTACTTTCAAACTGTAATTGCCATTTTCACCTTAGCCGCTATTTTAGCCTTCTTGCTTAACTACCCCGTGCAATGGCTTCATCGTTTTTTGCCTCATGGTGTAGCTGTAGGATTGGTTTTTTTTCTAAGCTTCGTAATTCTTGGAGGTTTTAGTATCACAATTGGTTTAGCAATAGTATCTCAAGGACAACAACTACTCAGTCAGTCAACTGAATTTTTCAATTCCGTAATTCCTTTAGTAGAACGTCTAGAACAGATTCTAAATAATTGGAATATTCAAGTCAATTTTGGTGCAATTGAGGAGCAAGTCCGGAATCAAGTGCTATCAGGAATCGGAGTGGGTTTAACTACATTACAGACCTGGCTTTCCAACCTAATTGACTTAATTTTAATTGCTGTTGTTGCTTTTTTCATGTTACTTGATGGAGAGCGGCTTTGGACGTTCTTTCTTAAATCTTTCCCAAGTTCTTTCCAAGGTAAATTGACAGAGAGTATTCAGCGTAACTTTTTAGGATTTTTCTGGGGACGATTAATCTTATCCGTGTTTTTTGGAGTATCTACCTTTATTGTCTTTCTAATTTTGCAAGTTCCTTATGCCTTGGTGTTAGCCGCTATCGCAGGAGTTTTTGATCTCATTCCTGGCATTGGAGCGACATTAGGAATTGGTCTGGTAGCTCTAATTATCTTACCTCAAGGAATTTGGCTCAGTCTAAAGGTCTTAGTCAGTTGCATTTTACTCCAGCAGGTAGAGGAAAATTTACTAATGCCTCGAATTATGCAAGGTTCAGTTAATCTTAATCCAGTCGTTATGTTTTTTGCCTTGCTGGTTGGTGCTAGAGTAGCAGGATTGTTAGGAATTTTTCTGGCTATTCCTGTAGCAGGAGTAATTATCGGTTTATGGGAAGTTGATGAAATGAAGGGAGAGCGAGAATAAAGTCAAAAGCCACAAGAAGCAACATCGACGGCAATAAAAACGATTCTCAAGGCATCGGTTTAGAGGCAGGTTTCGTTAGGTCTTCTCGCCGGACTTCTTCCACCTGACTAACTTCAAAAATTAGAGTGAAGGGTTGACCCATCTCTTTTGCCACAAAATCTTCTAACAGTTGTACTTGCTTAGGTGTTACGGCTTCTTTAGCTCGAACACTGAGATGGACTTGAGGCGGTTTGGTCAGCCAGTTCGTATGGCTTGCGATTAGCTGTACTCGTTGAAACGTAATGGTTCGGTCTAACAATGCGCGTCGGAGACTGCTTTCAAGTTGAGCTTGCCGAACTAATTCAGCAAAGCTGATGCCTAAGGGAATCAAAAGAAGACCTACAAATGCTAGCGTCCAGATGAGGGGTTTGCGTGCTAGGTTGAGGGACGTATAGCCTGTCAGCAGGAAAGTCAGCATACAAGAGAGGGTAATTCCCAGAAGATTGGTTAGGTAAAGCAGAGTTGCTCCTAAGCTCAGCGACCAATTCACTTGAGCAAGACCTAAGCCAATTACGCAGATGGGTGGCATCAGGGCAACTGCGATCGCTGTCCCTGCCAGACTACCAGAAATTTTGGGCTGAACCTTGGCATAGCCGCTGATACCACCAGCTGCAATAGCAATTCCCAAGTCTAATAAGGTAGGTTCGGAACGCGAGAAAACTTCACTGCCATAGCTAGGAATGCCAACCAATAAACCCAAGCACCAAGCAAGAGCTACTGCTAGCAAGGTGCCGATCGCAACTGCCATCAACCCCTTGCGGAACAAGGTTACGTTTCCTTGCAAAGCACCAAAAGCTAACCCTCGAATTGGCAGCATTAGGGGCGCAACAATCATCGCTCCGATAATCACGGCAGCGCTGTTGGACAGTAAGCCAAAGGTTGCGATCGCACAAGAGCCGACAATCAAAACCAGATAGGATAGGTCTGGAGTTGATTCGGCCAACAACTCGGTTTGTAGCTGCTGTAGCTCGACGGGTTGAACCCTTGTCCTTGTGACACCCTTGAAGCGGTTTCTAATATTGTCTAGCAAAACCTTCTCCAGATACCCTACCTATTCATGCTACTGATTGTCAGGTTGGAGCTGACGGGAGTTCCACTTAATGAGAAAGAAGTGTGACATCCTCCCACACCATAATCTTCGATTTGGTGTGGGAGGATGTCACCTTATTGTCTACTCCGCTGGCTCCTTGCTCTGTTCAAAACTCCCTTGCAGGAAAGGCGCGAGTTCCTTATTTAACCGACCTGCCCGAACAAACTCTGCGTAAGTGTCGGCTTCAATTGCCTGCAATTCCCCTCGCAGTTGTTCAGCCGTAAAGTTTCGCAGATTGGGGTATTCATCTTGTAGCTGGTCAATTTCTTCGTCCAAGCGGGTTAGTTCTCCTTGAATCAGCGACTCCTGGTACTGATAAAATGCTGGTTCAATGCCGGGACGCTGTTCTACTTGTTTTAGGTATTGCAGCACTCGATTCAGAGCAGCCTGACGAGCAGTTACTTCTAGATATTGCTGACGCAACGGTTGGTCGCCTAAAAGCTTCAGCTTCTCTAACAAAGGTTGGATGGTCAATCCCTGAAACAGCAGGGTAAACAGCACTGCACCAAAGACTGTGGCAATTATTTCTTCTCGGTCTGAGAGAATAGTAGGTACGCTCAATGCCAGTGCGATCGAAACAGAACCCCTTAAGCCTCCCCACCACAACACGGTTTGTTCGGGTAGGGGAAGTTGAGAGTCCACAACGCGATTGCTCAAATAACTGAGAACGTAAAGTGCGATCGCTCGTGTCACAATCATCGCCCCAACGGTGATAGCGATCGTTCCCAAATTTTCTCCTAAGATGGCAAAGTGAACTTGATCTCCAATCAGTAGAAAGACAATGGAGTTAACGAAAAAAGCCAGAAAATCCCAAAACTCTGTCACAATTATCCGAGTGCGGGGATTCATGCCAATCCGAGAGCCAAAGTTGCCTAGAATCAACCCTGTGGTAACGACCCCAATCACACCCGAACCTCCCAAATCTTCGGTAATGATGTAAGTCCCGTAGGCAGAAACTAGGGTAAGAGACTGTTCCACCAAGGGAAGATCGAAGCGTTGGGTCAGATAAGAAATGCCAAACCCGATCGCACTACCTATACCAATACCAATCCCCACAACCGCGAAAAATTGCGCCAAAACGGGTTGAAGCGTTAGTTCAGTCGTTTTCAAGGAAAGCGCAACCAAAAAGCTAAAGGCAACCACTGCCATTCCATCATTAAACAGGCTCTCGCCTTCCATCAGTGTTAAAAGACGTTTTCCTACTCCCAATTCCCGAAACAGTGCAGTAACCGAAACTGGGTCAGTGGCAGATAGACTTGCTCCAATTAGCAAAGCCGTCGTGATGGAAATTCCAGCGAGTTGGTTCAACCCAAAAGCCACCCCAGCAATTGAAACAATCACCCCAATTACCGCGTAGAGGCAGATGGGTACCAAATCGCGCTTTAAGTCAGACCAGTGTAAGTTCCAAGCCGCTTCAAACAACAGTGGTGGCAGAAAAATCGACAAAATCAATCCCGGTGAGAGGTTCACCAATCGTACATCGACCAACGCTAGTCCCAATCCGACGATTACCAGGAGTAGCGTATAGGGAATTCTGCGAAACCAGCTAAAGACTTGTGGCAGCGTTGCTACGCTCAAGGAAACTGCCAGCACCAGCAGAAATTGCTTTAGGTTTTCCTCAATTACGGCTTCACTCATTGCTTTATTATGCGCCGAGAACAGGATGACGATTATTATAATACTCAGGTTTTTCAGCCACTAACATCACATCAGGAGCAGTGAATAAACCATCATGACACTGACCGATAAACTCAAGAATCTTTAGCCCAAGGGTTAGGGAAAAATTCTGGATTAGTTGGATGATGTTAATGCCAATCGTGGTAAGGGGTAAAAAATGAAAGGAAAAATAAATCATCACAAATTAGTTCTCACTTTCCTCAAAAGTGTTTCACTATCAGGAATTATCAGTGTGGCATGGCTATTGGAATCCGTAATCGCCACCCCCAAACCCTTAGCAACCGGGTTTCTTCTCACCATATCTCATCCCCAACCCATTGAACTCAAGAAACTTGGTTTCTTACCCCATCAAAACACCATCATCGCCCAAAATAGCAGTAACTCAGAAGCAGATAGACTCTTGCAAGAAGGATTCCAACTATTTCAGCAAGGAACAGCAGAATCATTACGGGCAGCATTAGCAAAGTGGGAAGCTGCCCGCCAACTCTATCGCGTCGCCGGAGATAAAGGCAACGAAGCTTTAGCCCTGCTGTTTATGGGCAGGATTAATGATGATTTGGGAGAAAAGCAGCAAGCTTTAGACTACTACAACCAAGCCTTACCCTTATTCGGGGCAGTGGGGGATAGAGGGGGGGAAGCCGCAACTCTCAACAATATTGGCCTCGTTTACGACTCACTGGGAGAAAAGCAGCAAGCTTTAGACTACTACAACCAAGCCTTACCTCTATTACGGGCAGTGGGGGATAGAGGGGGGGAAGCCACCACTCTCAACAATATTGGCTATGTGTACGACTCCCTGGGAGAAAAGCAGCAAGCTTTAGACTACTACAACCAAGCCTTACCCCTATTACGGGCAGTGGGGGATAGAGGTATGGAAGCCACCACTCTCAACAATATTGGCCTCGTGTACAACTCCCTGGGAGAAAAGCAGCAAGCCTTAGACTACTATAATCAAGCCTTACCCCTATTTCAGGCAGTGGGGGATAGAGGGGGGGAAGCCACCACTCTCAACAATATTGGCAATGTGTACGACTCCCTGGGAGAAAAGCAGCAAGCCTTAGACTACTTCAACCAAGCCTTACCTCTAAGACGGGCAGTGGGGGATAAGGGGGGGGAAGCCACCACTCTCAACAATATTGGCAATGTGTACAACTCACTAGGAGAAAAGCAGCAAGCTTTAGACTACTTCAACCAAGTCCTACCCCTAATACGGGCTGTGGGGGATAGAAGGGGGGAAGCCAAAACTCTCAACAATATTGGCTATGTGTACAACTCCCTGGGAGAAAAGCAGCAAGCTTTAGACTACTACAACCAAGCCTTACCTCTATCACGGGCAGTGGGGGATAGAGGGGGGGAAGCCACCACTCTCAACAATATTGGCAATGTGTACGACTCCCTGGGAGAAAAGCAGCAAGCTTTAGACTACTACAACCAAGCCTTACCCCTATTACGGGCAGTGGGGGATAGAGGGGGGGAAGCCATAACTCTCAACAATATTGGCAATG
>DNXU01000304.1 GCA_003505715.1 Cyanobacteria bacterium UBA8803
CTCCTCCCTCCCTCATCCCCTCACTCCCTCACTCCGTCATCCCCTCATCCCCTCATCCCCTCACTCCCCCATCTCCTCAAATTTCTCTATCGACAATAAATCCGCCCTACCTTTCTTTGGGGGGTTAGGGGGGCAAATGCATGTCTCGATCCATTAATTCATCCCTCATCCTTCATCCCTCATCCCTCCTAAACAGGCAGCTTTCTCAAAATCAGCAGCCGCTTGATTGGTGGCTGTAACGTTGAAAAATGCTGTAGCGATCGCTGAGGAAAAGGTAAACGTATCCAGTCCTTGCATGGCCAGAAATGTAATATCATCTACGCTGCGAATACTGGCAACGAGAATTCGGGTGGCGCTGCTAACACCCGCGATCGCTTGTTGCATTGTGACGATCTCGTCACGGCCATTGCGCCCTAGATCGTTAATTCTACCCAAATAAGGAGCGGCATAATCAGCACCTAAAGCGGCTGCAATTAGGACTTGGTGGACGGCGTAGACTCCTGTTAAGGTAACCCTAATGTCCCGATGGATTAGTTGAGAGGCTGCTTCAGTACCCACTTGGGTAATGGGTACTTTGACGACTACGCGATCGTCGATCGCAGCTAAAAGCTGACCTGTGTTCACCAACGCATCCACTGAAGTTCCCCAGGTCTGAAGCTGGATTTCTTTGGCTCCTAAATTCAAGGCTTGTGTTGCTAGTTCCTGCAACTGCTCAACCGAACAGGTAAGCCGTGCCCGCTCTAATAATAGCGGATTAGTTGTGACCCCGTAAAATAGACCCGTTGGTAGCCAGGTTTGCCAGGAGGTTGTGTCGGCAGTATCAAGAAAAAGGCGGATTTGGGGAATGTTCTTTCCCGCTGGTGCTAGGCGATCGCTCTGAATCATAGGGCTGGTGACATTTGCGTAAATCATAATTTTGAAAAATTTTGACAGGTTGCGAAAAAAATAGTCGATCGCCTGACAACATAACAAGACTTCAATACTATAAGCTCTGGGCATAAACCTACAGGGCTGGTTGGAGCAAAGTTTCAAGTCAATTGCCTATCTAAAAATAAGGATAAATTTCTATGTCCAGTATTACCGCGATCGATTTGGCAGCGGTTCCCTATCACCCACTTACATTACTACAGATTGGCAATATTTGGATGGAAGTTTTTGCTGATAAATCAGATAAGTTTCAAAAACATAATGCCAGAACTAACCCATCTCTTCGTCTGGCACAAGAGCTACCTCTGCGAATTTTGCTTGCCGAAGATCAATTGATAGATCGAACGGTAGCTTTACGAATCTTGCAATCGTTGGGGTATCAAGCTGACGTAGCAGTCAATGGACAGGAGGCTCTAAAAGCTCTACATCACAAGCACTATGATTTGCTGTTAACCGATGTACAAATGCCTCAAATGGGGGGATTGGAGTTAATGCAGCGCATTTGCCAAGAATGGAGTCTAGACGAACGTCCTTGCATTATTGCTGTAACCTCTGAAGCAATGCCAGAGGTGCGCGAGCAATGTGTGAATGCAGGTATGACCGAATTTTTGAGGAAGCCTCTCGCAGTACATGAACTGGTTGCAGCTTTAAGAAAGTGTCGGTTTCGTAGCTCCTGTAATCAGTCAGAGGATAGAGTTTAATAGAATGCGATCGCCTTCTGCACTGATGCTAAATTATCGGTGATTGAGATGCGATCGCATTGCCTTGCCTCCTAGCGGTACAAATCAAACTAATTAAATAATGATAAAATTTAGAGGCAATGGTGGGTTAGCTCCAGCGTAACAGACCCTACTAATAAAGGCGGCGTCTAAGTTCTAAGAGTGACTGTCAATGAGTGCTAAAGCTTAAGGGAGGTGCTTCCTCGGTGACTTTCATCAATCCTAAAACTGATTTTGCTTTTAAGAAAATCTTCGGCTCTAAAAAGAGTAAAGATATTTTAATAGCGTTTCTGAACGCTATCCTTTATCAAGAACAGGATACCATTAAAGACCTAGAGATTCTTGACCCTTACCAAGCTCCTCGCATCAAAGGGATTAAGGATTCTTACCTTGACGTAAAAGCAATTATCACCGACAACAAGACGGTGATAATAGAAATGCAGGTATTAAATGTTATAGGATTTGAGAAACGAGTACTTTATAATGCCGCTAAAGCCTTTTCCATTCAACTGGCAGTAGGAGAAAACTACAATTTACTTAACCCGGTTATAGCGCTGACAATAACAGACTTTGAAATGTTTCGCACCTCAACCAAAGTCATATCTAGGTATGGCCTAAAAGAGAAGGAAGATTTGACAGATTATACGGATGATATAGAATTGGTATTCGTGGAATTACCAAAGTTTAATAAGCAGCTAGATGAATTAGAAACAGTGACAGATAAATGGCTATACTTTATCAAGAGTGCCAATACTTTGAAAGAAGTGCCGCCAACAATGGCAATGGTGGCACCAATTAACAAGGCTTTTAATATTGCTCGACAAAGTAAACTAACAAAGCGGGAGCTGGAAGCCCTAGAAAAAAAAGAAATTTTTATTCATGATAGCCACAATGCTCTCATTAAGGCACGACAGGAAGGAATGAAAGAAAAGGCAATTGCGATCGCCCGCGAACTTCTAGATGTGCTGGATATTGAGACGATTAGCCAGAAGACTGGACTGAGTATTGCCGAGATTGAAAATTTAACTTAGGAGACCAACCCTAATAGAGAGAGGCCACTGAATTAATTTCTGACTTTGCGGGGTTCCCCACGCTTCGTACAAACGCTGTGAGAGTGTGGCGATCTCCTCATCGCCATGCTGTTTAATAAACTGCTGAGTCGCTGACCAAGTGCCTAGGTAACCAACAAGAGCTGCAACTGTCCATTCCGCTGTCATAGTAAAAGCAGGGGCAGTTTGCTCAAGGAAGGGAAAGGGAATAGATTGATATCGTTGGCGAACTAGTTCTCGCTCGGCAGGCCAAAACGGCTCCATTAGAGTATAAAACTCTTGAAGTACACGATGCGCAGGATCTTCTCGATCTATAAGTTCCAAAACTCCGTAGCACCAAACCGCGATCGCACCCCCAGGTTTAACAACGCGCCGTACCTCCTGATAAAACTCCTCCAAGTTAAACCAGTGGAGTGCTTGTCCCACAGTAACTAGATCGATAGAACGAGCAACTAGTTCAGTCCGTTCGGCTGTGGCAATTTGGTATTGAATCCGTTCGTGAGGAAATGCTTGAGCAATTTGGGTAGCACTAGCATCGGTGGCATAAATTTGTTGAAAGTAAGGCGTTAAACTTAGCGCTACCTGACCGTTTCCCGTACCGCAGTCCCAGGCAGTTTCACGGCTCGGTGCAATTTCAGCTAAATACTCAAACAAGGCTTTTGGATAGCAAGGTCGATAGGTAGCATAGTCCTTAGCCTGCTTGGAAAAGTAATCTTTAAAAGATACAGTCAACTCAACCTCTTTTAGCATCAATAACTGTGTTGTTCTAGATTGCCACAGATCTAGGCTTTTTTGGTAATGGGTAATAGGTAGTAATCCGACCACTTAAATAATGATAAAATTATAGAGGCAATGGTGGGTTAGCTCCAGCGTAACAGACCCTACTAATAGAGGCGGTTTAACTTAGGAGACCAACCAATTACCAATTACCAATTCTATCGAGGCATCGTCCGCTGATGGAGCGATCGCAACAAAACCCAACCTACAAAGCTACCCAGGAAATATGAGGGAAAATCCGACCAAGTAAAGCTGTTTCCCAGTACTAGGCGACCTGGTAACGTGGCTCGCATAGCCTGCAAAAATGGCGGTTGCCACAGTTGCAGAAACTCCAGCGCACAGGTAGCAAAGCACACTCCGATGGCAGTCCAGACAGGTGCTGCTTGAGGAAAGAGTAAAGCCACTAGCAGTATCCAAAAAATTTCATACGCAATACTGCCAAACGAGTCATTCAGCCATTCAGGTTCAGCCCCGCTAAACCGAACTGCGTAACCCAAAGGCACAATGATGATGATACCTATTGCTAAAGCAATGCGGTATTTAATAGCAAGATGATGCATGATGAAATTATTGTGAAAGCTCGTGACGAAGGGCGGCTACTCGGCTCCTGAGTGCGTAAATCCTCAATCTCTTAGCGGGACTTAAACAAAT
>DNXU01000131.1 GCA_003505715.1 Cyanobacteria bacterium UBA8803
GAGCTGGGGGAGGGGGGAGAATTTTTGTGGTGGGTTATTTCTGCACAGCTGGTCTAGGAGATTTTTATCACTATTGTTTGGCTGTTTTCCCATTCCCTATTCCCCATTCCCTATCCCCTATTCCCCATTCCCTATTCCCCTCATAAAGGAGTAACCGTGCGCAACAGATCGAGCAGGCGCAGGAGGAAAATGGTGTGCTGGATCTCTGGATCGAGTGCAGGTGGTGTCGAACGCTCGGCAATCTTAGCTTCCAGTTCGGCGTATTCAGCAGCTGTTAGGGGTTTGCCGTCAATAGGCGATCGCGCCTCGGTAATAATTTCTGTGCGCAACAACTCTTCTGGCACGTCTTCTGGGGGTGGTAAACCCAGAGCGGGCTTCGCTGCGATCAAACTGATTGAGAGCCAAAAACTCAGTACGATGCTTTTTCCCACAATCCTACTCCCTACTCGTTTCAATTAAGGTGGTAACGGTTGATGAAATATTGAGTGAATTTTCATAATAAGTTTAAACACCCTGCAAAATGCTAAAACAGAAGAAAATCCGGAGGAAAAGCTATGAAACCGATTCGGCAAGGCGATGTCATTCTGCAACCAATACAGCAGACTCAGGGGAAAAAGCTTACTCACCTAACTCTGGCAGAAGGGGAGGTCACCGGACATTCTCACCGCATCAGTAACGGAGAGGCTGAGTTGTACGAACAAGATGGTACGCTCTATCTGCGCGTTCTGTCAGAAACCGCCACCTTAACTCATGAAGAACATAAGGCTATCCAAATTCCCCAAGGGAACTGGATGGTAAGAATTCAACGCGAGTATGAGCCAGAAGGATGGCGGTATGTCGCCGACTAAAATTACTGCGCTTACGCCCGCTCAAGAAGCTCTCATTCCGCTAACTTTGGAAAAGTGGATGAGGATATTCCTCTCTACGCAGCCGCTCGAGCGGGAAAAGGCACGAGCGGCTGCGATCGCTGCCTATAAGGCGATGGGTAAAAAAGAGCCTGCCATTCGCTTTTTCAGCAGTCCTATCGCTGCTAGGAGGGCAATTTTTGAGCAACAACCGCCTCGCCAAACAGTCCAGCAACTGGGCCTCCTCCTAGTGATGCCCTTTTCCAGCCAACTCCAAAAACAGCTACAGCCTCAACTAGAACCGGAACTGTGGCAGCAGCTGCAAGGGCAAATGTCGCAACAAGCGTTGCAACGGATGCTGCAAATGCAGTCTTTACTGATGTGGCAGTCACAAGAGGCATTTTCCCAGCAACAGTTGGAAGTGCTGGGACTGTTCCGAGAGGAACTGCTGCGGCAACTGTGGGAACAACAACAGCAGCAGCTGCGAGAACAACTCCTGCAAGCACCAGGAGGACACCTGTTCGTGCAAATGGGAGAATCCCTGTGGCAAACCCTGGGAGAACCCCTGTGGGAGCAACTAGCAAATCAGCCCTTCGTGCAATGGTCTGTACAACAACTCCAGCAGCAACCGTTGCTACAGGCATTAGATTTACTCGGATTTGCTTCTTTCGGTTTATTGATTCCTGGTTTGGAAGCTTCTGCTATTGCCGGAATTGACTTTTGCATTTCTGTCTTAAATTGCGAGCACGATCCCCAACAATGGACAGTCTTGTCCTCTTTACTTGAGGAATGTGGCTTTATTTTGCCCTTTGAAAAGACTTGCATTATTTGCGATCGCCCAACAAAGCTCCTGTTGGATAGCGAACATCGCTTCCACGCTGAAGGGGAATCTGCTATTGAGTTTGCCGATGGTTATACCCTTTACTACTATCACGGTGTCACCTTGCCAGAAAGGTATGGGACAGTTCACCCGCATCAGTGGCAAGCGCGATGGCTTTTGGCAGAACGCAACGCCGAATTGAGGCGAGTCCTCATTCAGGGAATTGGCTACGGACGACTTTGCCAAGAATTGCAAGCGACTGAACTTGATTCTTGGCAGGAATACACTTTGTTGAGAATTGATAGTGACGTGGATGTCGAGTCGATTTATCTGTTAAAAATGACCTGTCCCAGCACCGGGTTCATTCACGCGATGCGGGTGCCACCCACGATGAGATCGGCGCGTGAGGCCATTCGTTGGGTGAATTGGGACACTGATCCGGCAGAATTTGCGGTGCAAACGTAAATTTTTTTAACGCAAAGAGCGCAAAGGTTTTTTTTGGAAGATGTTTGATGAATGAAGATACGGACAGGTAGCCAGACAAATGCCCAGGTTTGGATCGTGGAAAACGGCAAAGTGCGATCGCGCCAAGATCGTCTGGTGACTGAGGAACCTTTGGAGATTCGGCTCGTTTCTCCCCAACAAACTGTAGCCGTGACGATGCGGACGCCGGGGGCTGATTTTGAACTGGTAGCGGGTTTCCTCTACAGTGAGGGTGTGGTGAGTCAACGAGACGATATTCAGGGGATTGGCTACTGTGTAGACCCTGATGTAGATGGCTCTCAACGCTATAACATTGTCAATGTTAAACTTCAAGAAGGAATGAATTGGAATTTGCAGCCCTTAGAACGCCACTTTTTTACTACCAGTGCTTGTGGAGTATGTGGCAAAGCTAGTCTTGAGGCGCTGCGCCTGCGGGGATGTTCAGTTAGTTCAGATGGACCCGAAGTTAATGCTGAGGTGATTTACAGTCTGCCAGAACAACTACGTTCTGCACAGCGAGTTTTCTCCAGTACAGGAGGCTTGCATGGGGCAGCCTTATTTAACGAACACGGGCAGCTTTTATTGGTAAGAGAAGATGTAGGGCGTCACAATGCCCTAGATAAATTAGTCGGTTGGGCTTTCCTCAACGACCAACTGCCATTAAAAAATAGCATCATCCTGGTCAGCGGACGCTCTAGCTTCGAGATTTTGCAAAAATGTGCAGCCGCTGGCGTGCCAATTGTCTGTGCAGTTTCTGCACCTAGCAGCTTGGCAGTAGCCCTAGCGGCAGAGTTTGGTATTACCCTGGTAGGATTTTTGCGTGGAGAACGGTTTAATATCTATACAGGAAGGCAAAGAATACGCATCGGTAACTCCGAGTACGTCTCTTAAGAGAGTATCCTTTAGGTAAGTGCCTTTGGGTGAGTGCGTCCCATTACTATCCTGATTTGTCGGTTCTCTCCTGAAGAATTAAGTAGATGCACCCTTTTTTAGGTAGATGCACTCATGCATCCCAATATAGCTGGGCTTTTTACCCTTGGGGTGAGGGGCCACACCCCTCATTCTTGATTTGTTTTGTGCTTACTGAGGTGATTTGAATGCCCTTGACTTTTACTAGAGGTGTTCAGTTCCGGCGGAATGTCTCAACAAGGTGTGGGGAATTGTTGGAAAAGGGTGCCACAGATCCAGATTGCGTATGGCTTGAAAATAGGAAATCGGGAATTGACAATTGGTATTTTTATTTCGTGGTTATCTAGCTATCCGTATTAATACGGAACCACGCAAAATCTAGAAACAAATAGTAAAACCCTAAAGATTTCTTCTTAAGAATAAAAATATCTTCAAGTATTTGAAAAATGTAAAAAACATTGACAAATTGATAATATTAATTAATATAGTAAAAGCGGCGCTTCTACAATACCCCTGAATCAGGAATAACATCGCAGAAAAAAATAAATAAAGGATGAAAATAATTTTCCCCCTCATCCCCTCATCCC
>DNXU01000389.1:0-3756 GCA_003505715.1 Cyanobacteria bacterium UBA8803
ATTACCAATTACCCATCACCCATCACCCATCACCCATCACCCATCACCCATTACCAACTCGATAATGGGCTGCTAAAAAGGCTTTCGCTTCTGCTTCATCCTTAATCAGGCCATCCAACGTGGCTTCTAAAAGTGCTTCCAAGATTTCTCGGAATAGCGGGCCTGGTTTATAACCCAGTTGTTTGAGATCGTTGCCATTTAGCGGTGCCTGAACAGTGGCTAAAGTCGTGAGGTAATGCCAAAGTTTGTGCCTTAACCATCTGGGACTCTGTACCGCCATCAAAGCTAACATCAGTCGATCGTAATGGCGCAGCAGTTGGACAATTTCACTAGGACGCTGGCACTGGGGTAATCTTTCTAATACTTCAGCTTGTGCCGGTGCTAGCTGCTGTAATCGCTCGATACTGTCTGCTGGTAACTGAAGATTTTGGGCGACTTTACCTCGTTCCTCAGGGGCTAGATGGGCAATCAATACTTCCAACCTAATTTCCCAGTGTTTTAGGTGCTGTTCGGGGTCAAATCTTTGTAACCAGCGATCCACTAGACGTACTCGCCACCATAACTGTTCATCAAGTTTCAGGGTGGGATGGAGGCATCGCAGCGCTCCTAAAGATCCCAACATTTGTAATGCTCTTTTCCAATAGGGAGCTTCTAAAATATGCTTTAGTTCCTGTTTGAGCCGCGTTTGCAGGGCTGGAGCTTTGTTATTTAGGCTGAGCGATCGCTCGTAAACCCCACTTTCGAGAGCGTAGTAAATGTAGTCTTCTGTTTGCGGTTCAATTTCAAAGCCGAGGCGCACGGCAAATCGCACGGCTCGATAAATTCGGGTGGGGTCTTCGATAAAGCTATTGGCGTGTAGTACTCGAATTTGGCGCGATCGCAAATCCAGTAATCCGCCAAAGAAATCCAATAGGGGCAAATCGGATTTGGCATTTTGAGTGGTTCTTTGAACGCTACCAAAACTTGATTTGGATTTGGAATTGACCTCAGTTAGTCGAACGGCCATAGCGTTAATAGTAAAATCTCGCCGATAAAGGTCTTGGCGAATTGAACTGGCTTCGACTTCCGGGTTGGCAGCCGGATAGGGATAGAACTCGGTGCGAGCTGTGGCAATATCGATCCACAGGGAGCCGAGAACGGGGTCGTTGTGCCATAACAAGGCAGCGGTTTGAAAGGCTCCGTGGACTTCTAAGCGAGCGTTGGGATAGCTTTGCCGCAGTGCCTTGGCCAGGGTGACCCCAGCACCTACGTCCGCCGAGCGATGAAAGCCATCCACGACTAGGTCAATATCTTTTAGCAACAGGGACTTGGTATGGTCAGCCAGCAATAAATCTCGTACTGCTCCCCCCACTAAGTAAAGATGCCAACCCCTTTCCTCTGCCGAGCGAGACGCTTGGGTGAGGAGTTGCCACAGTGGGGGAGCAAGGCGATCGCGAATGTTGGGGATTCGCGGTTGGGGATGGGTAATGGGGAGAGGACAAGCATCTCCCCATTCTCCACTCCCTTTACCCTGACGCAATTGCCGCAATACGTCAGTACGGGTGACAATTCCCAACAACTGCCCGTTCTCCAGTACTGGCAGACGCCCGATATCGTAAGTCACCATTAGGGACTCAATCTCTGGTAGGGAGGTATGGGGAGTAACGGTTTTGACATTTCGTGTCATGTAACCTTTAACTGGTGCGTGACCGAAACCATGGTGCAGAGCCAAATCGATATCGCGACGGGAGACAATTCCTACTAGCTCATCATTGTGATCGACAACCGAGAGTCCGGAATGACCGTATCGCAATAAGATTCTCTGAGCTTCACTAATTGTGGTATCGGGACGAATCGTGCGTACTGGCGAGGACATTAACTCCCGTGCTGTTAGCGGTTGGGGAATTTGGTTTTTGAGTTGGTCAACAAGTTGCTCTAGAACATCTTTAGGATTAACCTCGCGGAGGCTTAGCGCCGCTGCTTGAGAATGACCCCCACCACCCAAGGGTTGGAACAACTCATTGAGATTAGTCCCCTCAATACGCGATCGCCCAATCACGGTGAGGCGGGACTGGGATAATAATTTCTTTTCATCTTCCTCTTCTTCTCCATCTGTTCCTCTCCCCCGATACTCTACTGCTAGCAACAGAGCATCGCTTTCGGTGAGATCTACTAGTCGCGATGCTAAGCTAGATAATCCTGGTATGTAGTCAGGGGTTTTGAGGAATACCCAGGAGACGGTGTAGCCTAAGTGAATTTGGGATTGTAGCTGGTCTAGGGCTGTGGTTAATAATTGCTGCAACTGGGGAGATAGTCCGGGATCGACGTAGGCAGCGATTTGGCGGATATTTGCTCCCTGTGCCATCAACCAGGCTAAAGCTGCTGCATCTCTGGGCGTAGTTTGGTCAAAGGTTAAAGACCCCGTATCTACGTGGATGCCTAAGGCCATGACTGTGGCTTCAGCTGAGGTTAACTGGAGGGTTGTTTGCTGCAACTGCTCAACAATTATGGTTGTGGTTGCCCCCACTGCTTCTATCCAAGAGTGGGTTGCTGGGATGTCACTCTGGCTGTGGAGGTGATGGTCGTAGACGGCAATGGAGTTTAACTGAGGCAGATCTAACCATTCTGCGGCTTTGCCCAAGCGATCGCGCTTTTGGGTATCTACTACTATTAAAGAGTGAATCTCCTTGGCTTTAACGGAGCGGCGCTCGATCAGCGCGTACTCATCCCGATGCAATGCCAAAAAATCCCGCACAGCGGGGTGAGCGCCGCCAGTTAGAACGACTTTAGCTCCCGGCTTCAAGCGGCTCAATCCTACTGCTGCACCCAGAGCATCAAAATCGCTAATTGTATGACACAATATCAGATCCATAGGTTCTTGGTAAGTACTTATACCGAGCGCAGGGATGAGCTTACTTCTCTATTTTCGGTTTTTTCAAAAAAAGTGGGTCAAAGTTTGATAGCTTACAGATTGGGAAGTATTTAACCTCAGTCAAGTTATGGCTGAACGAGGCAGTAATGCCTCAAACGGTGCAAAAGCCGTCTTTGTAGAGGCTAGAACTAACAATGGCTAGTCTCTGCCCCGGTGAGGGGGATTTATCCAGCAGATGGATGTGATGTACTTGGATACCACCAAGGGATCAAAAACTTTACCCACGTTTTGAAAGGCACAACAGGAAATGTCTATCATATTTCAATTAGCACTTATAGCTTTGGTGATTTTTTCATTAGTCATGGTTGTCGGGGTGCCCGTAGCTTACGCCTCTCCCCAAAACTGGACTCAATCGAAAAGGTTGCTCTTCTTAGGGTCTGGCATCTGGATCGCCCTTGTCCTTCTGGTGGCAGTACTAAACTATTTAGTGGCAGTTTGACATTTCCTACATCTGAAGTAACAATTCAGAGAGGAATTTGCCACATCGCAGTTGGGGTTGGCAAAGGGAAGCAAGTTATCTCAACCAGGCGCAGCTTTTCTCGAACGGAGGAAGTATCCTGGAGAGGAAACTAGTTTCCCTAAACCCCGCTGAATTTTTTGTTTACAGATTTTAAAGACAGTTATGGCGGTTTTTGAGGGAAATTTTACATCACCCACATCTCTAAGGTTTGCGATCGTTATTGGTCGATTCAATGACTTGGTTGTCAATAAGCTGTTAGAGGGGTGTCAAGATTGTCTGAAACGCCATGGTGTCGATACTAATCCCCACGGCACTCAAGTTGATTATATTTGGGTACCTGGTAGTTTTGAGATCCCGCTAGTGGCTCCCCCAGCTGCCCTTAAGG
>DNXU01000389.1:3764-4232 GCA_003505715.1 Cyanobacteria bacterium UBA8803
GGAATTTATGATGCAGTTATTTGTTTGGGTGCAGTCATTCGGGGTCAAACCCCTCATTTTGATTATGTCGCTGCTGAAGTCGCTAAGGGAATTGCCGCAGCAGGTTTTCAAACTGGCGTACCTGTCATCTTTGGCATTGTGACAGCAGATACCATGCAGCAAGCCTTAGAAAGGGCAGGGATTAAAAGCAATAAGGGGTGGGACTACGCTATGAACGCCCTGGAAATGGCAAATTTAATGCAGCATTTTAAGGGCAATGGGACTACCTTAGCCTACAGTGCCTACGAGACGAGTACCGTTACAACTCAGGCACTCCCAGTTTCCTCAAGTCTGGCAGTGTCCTCAGAGCCAGTTGCCGAGCATACAGAGTCTAGGGATTGAGCGGTCTACCCCACCCCCTTGACAGATGGTGATTATTCTGACAAGCTAGATAGTATTGCAGTTGTGCGGGTATAGCTCAGTGGTAGA
>DNXU01000389.1:4430-8323 GCA_003505715.1 Cyanobacteria bacterium UBA8803
TCGGCTAGGTCTACTATCTTTGACTGCAACTCGGTATTAGCCATTGAATGGGTGCATCTGATCGAGAGCTTTTGTCTCAACGTAACCTAGACAAGATTGGGGAAGAGTACTGCCCATTTTCCAGTAGAGATTGGTTAAGCTGAAGGAAAGCGCTAATATTAGAGAACGGGAGCTTCCTAAAAGTTAAACTGACTTACGATATAAAAAGTAATGCGCCATCAAGAAATATTGCGACTGATTTAACCATCACCGACTTATCTCTAGATCCGAGCTTCCATTCACGAATCTTAGTTTTGAATAGCGCTTGTGCCATCTCAGAAAACTCAGAAGATTGACTTAAGTACTGAGTATCCCTGTCCTTGTAGGCGGCGGGGTTCTTTGGTACCGATTACGCTGACAGAAGCTTTTGGCTGCGATCGCTGTCAACAAATCTTTGTGGTTGAAGAAAGTGGGTATACTATCGAGCAACTATCCACTAGTTACCCTACCAAAAAAGCTTGGCGTTGGACAGGCCATCGCTGGATTATCGCTCGTGCTGGTATTGGAGAAAGCTACCTGCCCGTAGCACTATTAATCGTACTTAGTCCCTTGATTTTATGGCTACCTCTAGCACTGCGTTACGCACCCAAGCCTAACATAATCTGGATTTTAGTACCATTGCTGTTGATGGTACTGCTGGCACTCTGGACTTGGTTAGCCTATCGGCGTTACTAAAAATGGACATGGAAGCTTATAGCCTTGCGCCTCACCCCACTGATACCATTGTCCGTGCTTATCGGGCTTCTCTAGAATTGGCAACCACCAAAGGGGTAGATCGCTCTCGCGGCGTTCAAGCCATGGCTCAAGCGCTGCAAGACTCCTTTGAGGATATTTTGGAAGCAAACACCCTGGATCTGGAAGCAAGTCGGGAAATGGCAGTACCGGAGCTAATTCTAGATTGGCTCAAGCTCACACCAGAGCGGCTTCACATCGCTATCCAAATCTTGCACAGAATTGGGGAATTATCCGATCCGATCCGGCGAGTGATGAATGCTGCCTATCAACTCGACCATTCTCAAACCTACTGCCAATTGATGCCATTGGGCGTGATTGCCCTAATTTATGAAGCATTCCCAGAGTTGGGAGCGATCGCGGCAGGTTTTTGTATCAAAACGGGTAACTGTCTAATTTTGAGAGGGGGTAGCGAAGCGAGTCAATCTAATCAGGCGATCGCAAAAGCCTTACAGAACGCCCTTGATGACATCGGTTTACCCCCCGGATGTCTCTCGCTATTACCCCCCGATCGCGGCACTTCAATTCGAGATTTAGTCACTCAAGACAAATATCTAAATCTGGTGATCCCCTACGGACGACCTACACTAGTACAGCAGGTCATGCAGCAATCAACGGCACCGATTTTAAAGCCTGCTATGGGTAACTGCTACCTGTACTGGTCGGCAACAGGGAATTTGGATATGGTGCGCTGGGTGATTTTAGACAGCCATGGCACTGTGCCAGATCCCGTCAATGCCATCGAAAAGGTACTCATTGATCGCTCTTCCAAACCCTCCTCTTTGTTGAGCTTGTGTAAAAGTCTTAAAGAAAAAGGCTTTGAGCTGAGAGCAGATGCTGAGTTAGTGGCAATGTTTCCGGAGCAGCTGGCCTTAGCCGTAGAATCTGAATGGAACCAACCTTACCTAGATCAGATTGTGGCATTTAAAGCCGTGGATCGCATTGAGGATGCGATCGCCTGGATCAACCAGTACAGTAGCGGTCATGCCAACTGCATTGTTACCGAGTCTTACCAAGAAAGCCGCCAGTTTGCCTTAGGTTTGGATAGCGCCTCCGTCTACATTAATTCCTCACCCCGATTTTCCCGTAACCCGAAACGGGGAGACTCCGTTTTTTTGGGCATGTCGAACCAGAAAGGATATCGGCGAGGCATGATTAATCTAGAAGCACTCACTACGCTCAAACATGTTGTGCAGGGCAATGGGCAATTGTAGGAAGAGGGTGTAGGAGTGGGTTTAGAGATTGAAGAAGGAATTCAGAATTGAGAAGTTCAGGTAAAATCAACCAGCCCGATATCCCGTCTATTACGAGGGGTTTGCGAGCGATCGCTTCCAGCCTGACAAAATTGTCTCCGCAATCCATTTCCCCCGCTCGTTGACTAAGGTATCAGCCATCTCTATGACTTCTTCAACCGTCCTGTGTCCGATCTGTACCATTTGGCTCAATAATCGCAACATCCGAATGTAAGCAATGCCGTATTCTTCGCAGACCTCAATCATCCGCCTGTCATCACTGACGCACAATAAGAAGCGGTGACGAGCTAAAGCTAAGGTGGAACGGTCGGCTTCACTGAGTAGCGGTGCCTTAATCCGAAACTCCATGAAACTCAAAAACATCTCTTCAGTATCGAGGGCAATGGGTTCCAGGTAGCGCATAGCAGCTTCCTTTGTTGCTACTTCTAGCCGATCCGAATCCAAAACTTCCTGGGCAATATACAGAGGGCTGTACTGCTGTTGTAGCCATTCCCATTCATTCAACCAGCAAAAATCAATCAAGGCCGTAGCATCCAGACTATGGTGCCCGCTCTTGAACCAAGTCCAAATTCTCAAATTTTTGGATAACCATACACCTTGGCTTCTTTACGAGACTGCCGCAAGGAGTCAACAGATAAATTCAGCAACTCTGCGGCTTTTAATTCTGAAATTTTGCCCTCGCAAAGCGCTTGCCAAACTAATTTAGTAAAGCGTTGGTTGGCTGGGAAATATAAAGCACTTAAAGCTGGCTCAATCTCTTTTTCTTTAGGGAGGGATTCTCCAGTCTGTCGCTTATATTCTCCACGTATTTTGTGAATGGCCTCACCATACTTTAGCTTTCCCATTTGCTCCAGTCGCATCAGCATCATGGTGTAGCTGGCGCGGAAGTGAGCTTTTAACTCAATTATGTTACTGAATACGTTTAAGGCTCGCTCTAGAGCTTCTTGAGACACTAGTAAATGACTGGCAAAGTGGTTAGCAACTGCTTCCCGCGCTTTTTCTTCTTCTTTGGTTCCTTCTGCTATCAGGTTGTCTTGGTACTCGTCTCGATGGGATATTAGGTGTCCAATTTCATGAGCCAGGGTAAACAACTGCCGTTCGATGGTGATATTGTGGCTGTTGACTAAAACGAAAGCTCCCTGAGCCAGACTACAGGCACTCAGTCCAAAAAAACCTGGAATGGGGATATCCTGGCGCAGCACTTTTAAGCCAATCTCTTCCACAGCTTCAAACAAATTCGGAATGGAGCCATCTCCCAATCCCAAACGGTGGCGAAACTGGGTGGCGATTTCGGCAATCCGCTTTTCGTTGCCTTCTAGTTGGTGACAAGGGGTGCTTTCTGGGGCATAGGTGGGGATGCCGACTGCCTGTTCTAAGGTGGTGTAGTCTTCTAGCAGCCGCAGCACTTGAGCTGCAAATTGAGGGTTTTTGTCAAAGGAGGTATGGGCGCGAAACCGGAAGTTTGGTAACGCCAAGGTGCTTTCTTTCCGTAGCAAGTCATCTAGCTTAACGCCCAAGGCACGGGCGAGAGCTGAGAGGGTTTTGCTATCGGGTAGGGTTTTGGCGTTCTCGTAGTTGTGGATGCTCTGGCGAGTCACCCCCGCCTGGGATGCTAGTTCCTCTTGAGAGAGGTTTAGACCTTTGCGGTAGCGGGTTAGATTGCCAGCGATGACTTCTTTCATAGTTGAGTTGCCCTTGTTCGCTGGAGGACTGAGGAGTGTAAAAGTTTTATAGTATATATTTGCTAATTATAATATTAAATGTAAAATAGATTTTACATTTACTGGAAGACTTAGTACTGTCACAATCGGTTTTCTCTTAATTGCGGATTGGAAATTGGTAACTTTTAATACAGAGGTTAAGGAAAAA
>DNXU01000389.1:8542-17012 GCA_003505715.1 Cyanobacteria bacterium UBA8803
TATGGTCATCTATGGCTCGTTATGGGCTTGGTTCTTTGGTGGCTTTGTTTCTAAGAAACCTGATAAACCAAAGTCAGCGGAAGAGCAGTTAGGAGATGCTCTGAGTAAATATCTATCCAGCTTAGACATCCCGAAAAAGGATACTGCCAAAAAGTAATAATTGGCAATGGCTAATTGTTCATTGTTCANNNNATTACCAATTACCAATCACCAATCACCAATTACCAATTACCAAAAATAACCTGGTTCTATCCGGGTTTGGCGTTGGGCTGGATCGTACTCTAGGAGGTATTCGCGGGCGATCGCATCTTGTTTTCTCAGGGTTTCGACTTCTGTTTTACCGATTTCGGTATCTGTAGAAAGTAGGATGACTTGATGGCTGACTCCGGGGAAGTAGCGTTCAACGAGGTTGTGGCGGTGGGAGGAGTCGAGGCGTCCGAGGGGGGTGTCGATGGCGATGGGGAGTTGGCGTCCCGAGACGCGGGCGAGTCCCCAAAGAAAGGCGATCGCGAGGAGTTGTTTTTCTCCTGCTGAGAGGCGGTGTTTGGGGACTGGTTGGCCTTGGGGGTCGTAGAGGGATAGGCTGAAGGTGTGGGTGTCGATGGCGACTCGATGCACTAGGTCGTTTTTTTGCAGGAGATAGCGGAAGCACTCGGTTACTTCAAGTTCTAATTTATTCAGTTTTTTGAGGGTTAGTTTCTCGCGAAAGAGTTTTAGGGTAGCTTTGACTTTGCCGACAGAGGCAATGACATGTTCGTTGTTCCTCAGCTTGATGGCGTCTTCGGTATAGTCTTCAACTTCATCCTTGGTTTTTTTTATGGCTCGGTCTAATTCATGGTAACGGTGCTTGAGGGTCTCGTGGGCGGCTTTGAGTTTAGCGAGTTTATTTTGGGTATTTATAACTTCATTTTTTAATTGTTCGTAGGCTTCAGGGGGTGCAGCGGTGGCAAGTTGTCGATCTAGGAAATCGATTTCAATTTCTAGTTTTGCTAGTTCCTCTTGTTTTTCTTGGGCTTTGAGGGTAACGGCTTTGATTTCATAGTTAAGGAGGGTGTCGAGTTGGGCGAGCGCTTCGGGGTCGGCATTTAACCAGGGGTCACCTTGAGCATCAATATCTTGCTGGAGTTTTTGATTTTCTTGGTTGATGAAGGTCTTGATTTTGGTGAGATGTTTGGACGCTAAGGCAATTTCGCTGAGATAATTCAACAGACGATCGTCTCGCTGTTGCACAACATCCCAAGCCATTTTGACCTGTTGTTGTTGGTTTTCTTGTTCGGCTTGGGATTTAGCTTGGTTGAGTAGGGGTGAGATTAAGGCAAGGGGGAGGGTGTTGGCGGCTAAGTTTCGTAGCGTTTGACGTGCTTGTTCGACTTGGGTAGTAAAGGTGCCGCGTTGGGTTTCGAGTTGGCTGCGTTCGCTGGCAATTTTGCCGCCTTCGTAGATGAATTTTTCCGAGGCTAGGCGTTGTTGTTCTTCTGCCTGTTTTACCTGTGCCTCTAGGGCGGCTAATTCTTGGATAACGGTTTCAAATGCTGCTTTTTGCTGTTTGAGTGTTTGTTCTAGTTCTTCTAGGGTGGCAAGCTGTTTGGCGTTAGCGATTTCTTTCCGCTTACGGCTGACGAGGATATCCAAATCGGCAGAGAGACGTTCGGCGAGTTCTAGTCCCAACAGGGATTGAATGGCGCTAACGACTAGGGGGGGTGGGGTTTCAAGTTCGGCGAGTTCTTTAACCTGTTCGCCATCGAAGAGAAAGAGATTGGAAATGCCTAGGGGTAAAAGGTTTTCGATGTAGTCATCCCAGGTACTGGCTAGGGCTTTATCGGGCCATTCATCATCAAGAAGAATGCCGAGGGTATCTTTACCGTCTTTGAGGTCTTTATGCCAATATCTAACAATTCTTAAGGTGGTGGGTTTGTCTTCTTGAATAACTTCAAAGGCTAATTCGATGCGGGTATTTTCGGTGGGCGGGGTGTGGCGGTTGATGGACTGGATGAGAAAGTCGCTATAGCCAAGGTTGACGCGGGTGGAACATTGGGCGCGTGAACCGTAGAGGGTGAGGCGAATGGCATCCATGAGGGTGGTTTTGCCGCCACCGTTCATACCGCCGATCAGGATAATGGGGCGATCGCGAGGATTAGTTTCGGGGCGGAGGTTGATGACTTGCCGTCCTAGGTAGGGGCCGAAGTTTTGCAGGACGAGTTCTAGGAATATCATGGTATCATGGAGGCTTTTTTGGTAATTGGTAATTGTACAAGAAGTTGACTTTTTCTCAATAACCAATAACCAATAACCAATAACCAATAACCAATAACCAGTTAATCATCGTTATTTTCATCTCCTAACACCTGAGCTGGAAATTTTAAGCTAGCCCAGGTTAGTTGTTTGGCTGGTTCGCTGCGAGTTTTATCGAGAACTTCGCGGATGTCGTTAACTTCAGCTGTGTTCTCTTTGACGGCTTTGAGGGTATTTTTGATGTCTCTTTGATAGTGGGCATTCTGAATGGCTTCATCTTGAGAGCGAGAACTGCTAGCAAAGCATTTGTCTAAAGCTTCGTAGATGCCGCGTCGTGATTTGGTGTAATACTGGCGTTCTGTATCTAGCAGTTTGGCCATTAGTTCGAGGTGCATTTTATCGTCATCACAGATTTCTGCAAGTACCGCCCATTCATCGCTGCCGAGGAGTATTTTCTCAGCATTGGGGCGGGGATCTTGGAAGGGTTCGCCTGTGGCTTCCTCGTAAATGCGGGGTAAGCTGTCGTCGAATTCGTGTTTTTCTTCCAGCCAGATGCGGCGAATTTCGCTGAGTTCTTCCGGGGTAATTAGGGTGATGTTGCGCATCTCTGGAGGAGCAGTGTGGCGAATTTGGGTTTGGGCTTCTAGAACTCGTTTTAACCAGTATTCCCGCCATTCTTTTTTGTAAGGGCCGGGGATAGGTTCGACGGAAGTTTCTCCGTCTACGTTGCGTTCAAATAGTTCGACTTTGCCGTAGATGCGGCGGAAGTCTCTTTTGTGGCGATCGTCTTGAATATCTAGTTCATTGCGAATATCCAGTAGAGGCTGCATCCACTCTTTTTCTTCGTCATTCTGAATCATTGCCTCCATAGATTTATCTTTATTTACCATTGTGCAAACCCAACAGCCAAAGCGGGAATCTCCGCAGCTAGGGGTAGAGGTATCTACTACTAAAGGACATTCATTATCGGTAGTAGCGCCTCGATACATGACAAATAGGTCTTTGTTACTGTGTCCCCAAGGGTTTTGCCACTGCATCAGATATAACCAAACTTCATCATCACGCCAGTCTTCAATAGGGCTGTAAATTAGAGAGTTGGGTAAGCGAGCATTAGGACTTAGGCGATCGCGTAGTCTACCCGCTTCATGGTTTTTCATTGTTGCTGCACGTTTGGCGCTTTCTGCTTTGCGAGTACCTAGGACAACAATAGTTTCACCGTGAACTCTAACTTTATCGCGAATAAAATAGTTAACAGGCTCTATTTTCAAGCGATCAGTACACCAACGAAACCCAATACGAGGTGCTGGGTAGCCTTTCCCTATTAAGTTCACCCAGAATGTGTTTTTAACTGCCGGATTAAGCAGGTGTGGTTCAATTGGCATTTCTTGCTCTTGAGCAGCTAACTTTAGCTGCTCTAAGGATTGGCGAACCCATGTAGAAACTATGGGGTTTTCTACTTGGGTATCTGTTGTAATTACATAAATACTTTTAGTACGTTTTCTCACAGGAAGAGCAGCGATCGCAGACCAGATTAACTGCAATACTGCCGTGCTGTCTTTCCCCCATGATACGCCAATAATCCAGGGTATATCATCAAGACAGTATAAGTCCTGAATTTCTTTATTCAGCTTTTCTATGTCTTCCACTAACTCTGCCACAGTACGCGGCGGAAAGAGGGATGTCTGCTGGATTTCTACCATATTTTAGAACTCATCAATGATTTGGTAGCCTGCGTAGGCAGGTGCGTGTTTGTGTAGCTGCGATTTCAACCGCCCTATTGAGCATAGTGGTTAATTTTACTTTCACTATTAGCCAGGGATTTTCAATCCCTGGCAAGGTAATTCTGTTGCAACTATATACATTAGTACGGTTGGAATATAACCCTGTGACCTCAGTATGGCATATCTTAAGTTTTTAAAAACTTAGATTGACATTAAAATATTCAATTGTTAGTTTTTTAAAAATAACTCTAGTCTTATAAAACTCAGCCATGACCAGCGCCAATGACCCAACGGCTGATATTGCCAGTCAAATCCTGGAACAAGAAAGCCGGGAACGACGGGCGCTAGCCTTATTACTGGATCGGTATCTGGCTCGGGGCGATCGCCTCGTAGTCCAAAAAACTCAGATGGGTAGTACTGAGGCGTTTATCGGCTCGGTCACCCTAGAATGGTTGGATAGTCGAGTGCGCTTTGCTTCTCAACTGCCGCTGTTCCGGCAAAAGTTTGACCCCCAGACTGATAACGTGGTTAGGGACGAGGAAACCGTAGATGAAATTTTCCAACGTCCTCTAGATTGGTCGCGTCAGGCAGCGCTGACTCAGTATTTGGCGGCGCGAAAGTTTCATAAGTTTCCGGCAGTTCTGGTTGTTCATAGTCTGCCTTGGGTGGATAATCCTCAAGCGCCAGAGTGGGATAGTCAAGGGCGGGCGATCGCCTCTGCTACGGATTTTATTCCTTTGGACAAAAACGAGACGGTAGGACTTTTGGATGTTTCGGGCAAGGTGGCAATTTTTGCTTTAGATGGTCAGCACCGACTGATGGGAGTTCAGGGTTTAATGACATTGCTCAAAACGGGTAGGCTACAGCGGTACAACAAATCGAAAAAACCTGTCGGTGGTGTTATTACTCTGGACGACCTGATTGAGGAATATCAATTAGATGCGGCTTACTTGCAAAGCTTAGCTCAGGAAAAAATTGGGATTGAGTTTATTCCGGCAGTGGTGAAGGGAGAAACCAGGGCAGAAGCGCGGCGGCGGGTGCGATCGATTTTTGTTCATGTTAACTTGATGGCCTTACGGTTGAGTAAGGGGCAGTTAGCGCTGCTTAATGAAAATGATGGGTTTTCTATTGTGGCCAGAAAGGTAGCAGTCAGCCATCCTTTATTAAAAGAGGTGGAGGGGCGAAATCCCCGCGTCAATTGGGATAGTGCCACGGTTGCCGCCAAATCAACGGTTTTAACGACTCTTCAGGCGTTGAATGAAATGTCTGAGCGGTATTTAGAATATAAATTTCCGCACTGGCAACCGTCGGAGAAAAAGGGTTTAATTCCCATGCGTCCTGAGGATGAGGAACTAGAGGAAGGACTTGGGGCATTTAATCAGCTTTTTGACCATTTAGCTAACCTCCCCAGCTATCAAAGACTGGCACAGGGGGTAGAGACGCCTAAATTGCGTCGATTTAGTTTTGAAAGGGATGGGGGCGAAGGTAATATTTTGTTCCGTCCCGTCGGCCAAGTTGCTTTAGCGCAAGGGTTGGGAATTTTGGTATTCCGCCAGGGGTTCTCGCTGGCAGGCATTTTTGAGAAACTACATAAGTATGATGCCGAGGGGGGATTTAGTCGGATGGAGACTCCTCAGTCGCTGTGGTATGGCGTGTTGTACGACCCGAATAAAAAGCGAGTGCTGGTTTCAGGCCGGGATTTAGCGGCCAGATTGATTGTCTATATTATTGCTGGTATTGAGGATGGTATGGAGCGTGCCCAATTGCGGCGGGAAGTGGCTGAAGCCAGAACTATTGAAGGGAGAGCTGTGGGGTTTAATGGCAAATTTGTTAAGCCTAGGGAGGTTGGGCTGCCGGGAGTTTTGGATTATGGTACTTGTAGAGGCTCCTCGCTGTGAAGATATAGCAGTCGCCACAAGTGTTAGGACATTTTTCTGTTGCCCGTTCCCCGTTAAGAGTTCCCTTTGAAGCTAAGTAGGGCTTGCTGAAAAAATCTTTTGGTGGGGGTAGGGAACGGGGAACTATTAACAGTTTTCAGGTGGCTTTAACTCAAAATTACCTTTGCCTTCAGATACTCGCTCTAAACGCGATCGCATCTGTTAGCTGATAACGGGAGTAGTTTAGGCAGTTTTCAAGGGTGCAACAACCATAATAGTAGTTTTTGGTTGAATTGAAATTCCCAAAACCTCACTGATTTCGATCAATTGCATCAGTGTTGCTGATTCATACTCTCTATCTTCATATCGCTGAAGCATACTCTCTTCAATTCCCAGGCGTTCAGCCAGTTCATCCTGGCTAATTTTGGCAGCAATACGGGCTTGAATCAGAACGCGGGGTAGCTCAGAAAGAGCATCAATTTCAAAGACGATTGGTTCACTCTCATCCCGATTAATTAGAGCTTCATACTCCTGCATCTGGGAGGTAAAGTCATCTAGCAGACTCTGCACTCCATCTACATTAAGCTGCCACATAATAGGATTGGTTTTCTTCAAGTCATTATCGGGTGCGTTTAGCAGTGCCAACACCCGTTCAAACCCCTCAATACGCTCTTTAGTTACTTGGTACTCTAAATCATTTAAAATCACGGCTCCCACCTCATTAAATCTATAGCGATTATTCCTTTGCGATTTTGCCTTTTATCAAGCTGGAACAGTTCTAAGAAAGTCAGTCCTGTATCATCAGCTATCAACTCAGATGGAAAAAACTCTCCCCTGTATTTAGATTTCTGGGCTGCTCGTTTATCATAAAGATTGAGCAATGTGGGAGCATTAGTTCTGAGGTAATCGATGTCAATCCCATCAGCATCCCAGCAGGCATCAAAGTCATTCGGGTTCAGCTTGTCGGTGACAAAACTACCATTAATATAGAGGGTTCGACAGCCTGCGGCTCTAAGATGCTCCATCGCCTTTTTGAGTCCTTCTATCAGCCAAGAACGCTGCACTGTGGTGTCAAATCGTGCGAGAAATTCATCCCAGGTACAAAAATGAATCCCTGGAGGCAGGTTGCCGTTATCATCAAACGGTGGAATTGTCATGTTAAACTTATATCACCTCCAACTGTCAATGAGCTACCGAGAAGGAAGCGGTTCTAGTTTTTCTATAATCTTTAATTTGAGCGACTCCACACTCATTCGCCAAGCCCTCAAGCAAGTCAGTTTATACCTCGATCATAAGCTACAAGCACCTTGACATGTTCCTTCTAGCACTTTCACCTTCGCCCCCCTGGCCCCCCAAATCTGGGGGGAATTAAATTGAGTCCCCCCCAAGGCTGGGGGGTAAGGGGGGCTGATTACCCTTGTTGCCTCGCGCCAGCAGATCTGGCCAACCCAGGGGTCCTGTTCTACGGAGTCAGGCGTACTTCTTTATACCAGCTTCAAAGAGCGACGAGTTTTAATGAAGATTCGGTAAAGGAGGAAACTTTTTGTAGACAACGCCTGGGAAATCCTTGTAGCTTTATATACGAAAAGAGCATTGCTGGTTGACCCCTATCAGTGAAGCAGGTTGATTTAGCAATGCTCTTAATATTGAGTTTTCTAATCCTAGGGACATTTTAGCAAAGATGAGAGAACCTGTTGCGACTTTACTAGATTCTGGCTTTCTAACTTCTGGTATGGCGATCGCCTCCTCTGGTTTCTCTCTCACCTGTGCCTTCACAGTTACAGGTAAAACAACGTATGGTGTGGCACGTAAGTCCTCTGGTTTAGTAAACCAACACCCCTCGGTATGTAAAATCTTCACAAATCTACCTTGTTCCCTAAAGAATGCGTGAAGATGGAAGTTTTCAGTAGACAAGACAATGGCTAGTTTAGTAAGTTTAGATCAACAAGAAAACACAGCTAATTGAGTAATTAGTTAAGCAACGTCCCCCAAATTGAGTTTTGTAATCCTACTAAGAGCATAAACAAATGAAAGGTAGCGTATCTCTTTTCCTCACGGCTGGATTTATTGGAACTAGCGCATTTATTGCTTCTTCTAGCTTTTCTGCTGCTAATGCTGCTACGTTGAGCATCAACCTTGCTGAATACACAGGTGATGATGCTGGAGCTTCAATACTTCTGGACGATGGAATACAAGCAGGAAAAGTTAAGTTTACAGTCAATGTAACTTCCCCCACAGTAGGTGGTGATATCCGAGGACTTTTCTTTGATATTGCCAACAACAGCCTACTCGGTGGTCTGAATATCACTGGCAATACTGATCCTTTCTCAAATTTCACACAAATAGCAGACGGTGTTACTGCGGCTGGTACAGGTAACAATATAAACGGCGGTGGCGCTGCTAACCCCGGTCCGTTTGATGTTGGTTTGGCAATAGGTTCTGCTGGTTCAAGCGGTGGCTTACTTCAAACGACTTCATTTTTCTTATCCCACAACACTCAAAGTCTGGATATCAGTCAGTTTTTTAATCAGACTTTTGGATTGCGTCTTCAGGCTACAGGCGGCTCTAACGGAAGTAGCAAACTAAAAGGAACTGCTCCTTCTAGCGGCACCCCAACTCCCACCCCAACTCCGACTCCCA
>DNXU01000328.1 GCA_003505715.1 Cyanobacteria bacterium UBA8803
GAGGGGTGAGGGGTGGTGAGGAAGTTTCGGGCATCTTGCTATTTCCTGGGATAGGCGATCGCCGTTATAACTCTCTTCCATTCCTTAGACTGATGGATCGGGAACTTTTCTTCCGAGGAGAAAATAAGTGGTCATTGCCCCCTTGCCTTTCACTTCAATCACACCGCGTTCTTGAAATAGGTACTTATCCTTCACGCGATCGTAAGTAGATGTTGTGATTTGAATACATCCGGGTAGACCTTGAGATTCCATGCGGCTGGCAGTATTGACCGCATCTCCCCACAGATCGTAAATGAATTTTTTGGTGCCAATCACTCCGGCCACCACTGGGCCGGTGTTGATACCAATCCGAATATTAAAGGATTGGTGGTGTTTGGCATTAAATCTGGCTAATTCTTGTTGCATGTCGAGGGCCATTTCCACAATAGCTTCGGCATGGTCGCTGCGCGGCATTGGTAGGCCCCCCACCACCATATAGGCATCCCCAATTGTTTTGATTTTCTCTAGCTGGTGGTAATCTGTAAGCTGATCGAACCGGGAGAAGATTTCGTTGAGTAATTCCACCAGTGCTGTGGGCGATATCTGTGCTGATAACTGGGTAAAGTTAACGAGGTCGGCAAAAAGAATGGTCGCTTCGGTAAATAGTTCCGCAATGGTGGTGGGGTCATGTTTTAACTTTTGGGCAATGGGATGGGGCAAGATATTGAGCAGCAAGCGCTCGGATTTTTCCTGTTCCATCCGTAAGGCGACTTCTGCCTGCTTGCGCTCGGAAATTTCATTAGCCAGTTCGGTGTTGGCTTCTTGAAGAGCTGCTGTACGCTCGATCACGCGCCGTTCTAATTCCTGCGAGGTGCGGCGCAGCCTGCCAATCACCAGCGTTAGCCCAGACACTCCCAATACAGATAGGATGGCTAAGGTAGTAAAGGTGCCTCGCAATCCGTCACGGGTGTTTTTAATAAAGCGATCAAGGGGATGAGTAATTTCCAGAACACCGCGCAAGTCTCCCACCTGCCAGTCCTTTTTGGGAGTACCGGGGTAAGTGTTGTGACAGCCAATGCAACTTGGCTGCATGAGATCTGCGATCGCATATCGCAAGGACGGACGGTTTTGGAACTGCTGAAAGCGAAAAAATGGGCGATCGGGATGAGATCGCAAGTAGCGCAGAGCATCTCGCTCAAAATCATCTTTCGGCCCGCCTTCGGCACGTCTCCAGGGAAAGGGATAATCGCTATACAACCGGACTGACATGCCGGGATTGTTTTTGCTAATGTGCTGGCCTAGTTCTATTAAGAATGTTGCAGGTAGGGGAATTGCAGCCTCTTTGAGGGCATAATCATGGGTAATAGTAATGCCGTGGGGTTGGATGCGATTGACAACCTCAGAACTATAAAGCGTGCGCGACTCTTTAATAGCTTGGGCATACAGGGATGCATTCTGGAGAGCTTGGGACTTAATCAGGTTTTGGGAAAGACGATGGATATTCCAAAGTGCCCCTGCTATGCCCACGCAGAATAGGAGCGTCAGAACGAGGATCGTCCGCTGATATAGCAAGCTGGTGAACGCCCCTAAGACTCTAGCAATTAACTGACGCATGACATCCCTACTGAGCCAACGTTGTCAGTTCATACTGCAACAGCTCCAAGGTTTTTCCGGTAAAGTACACCCCATGGTAACAGGTTAGTTAGGACTTACGCATTGTGCCCCCCGANNAGGGCGGATTTATTGTCGATAGAGAAATTTGGAGAGCTGGGGGAGTTGGGGGAGTGATTTAAGTGAATCAGATCAAGTAGAGTCCCTTCTCAAGGCAGAATCAAACTCATTTTCATATTGAGGATCTTGCGTGCCCAGCAGTTTATCCCAAAAAGTGAAATACAGTCCGTAGTGAACCGTGTACTTGCGATGATGGAGGGAGTGATGGGTTGGACCAATAAACCATTTCGTAAACCAGTGGTGGGGGAACGATGCAGGAAATAACTCGAATCCCAGATGGTTCCATACCGTCCATACCGTCATTGCCATCAGCACGGCAATTATGGTTAGGAAATGGAGAGGAATGATAAAGACAATAACTATTAGGAAGAGCGACTGAAAGATTGCCTCTGGTAAGTCAAAGGCAAAGGATGTCCAGGGGGTAGGATCTCCCGATCGATGATGTCCCCGATGAAAACACCTGAAGAGTGAGGGATGGTGAAACAGTCGGTGGATGAAGTAGAAGTAGGCATCTTGGAGGATTAGCACCACTACAAAGCTGAATCCTAAGTACTCCCATCCATACTTATCGAGGTCACTGTAGAGGAGGGTTGCGCCTAAATCGTATAGTGACACGATCGAAGCTGCACCCAGCGCAAAAACTAGCGTTGAAAGACTAGATAGTTGGATATCCCGGAAAATTGACTGCATAAGTGGAGGCTTCAGGCGTAACGAGCGGCTACCAACCGACTGTCTTAGAGCTGAATAAAACAGCCAGTGCGCTCCTCCTGCCACCAAAAAGTACCGGGTAAGAATAATACCCAAGAAGGCAGATAAATAAAACCAAAATGAGTGGGTTACTAATTTCAAAATATGGTATTTACTAGTTAAGAATACTATTGAATAGGTTACATTTTAGTATAAAAATGCCAACATTGGTTCTACCTTTTTATGTAAAAGAGTCGGCTATCATCTGCTGCCTAATTATAACCTTAGAGGGTTACACCAGTTACCCGCCAGGGACTTAAGTCCCTGGCTAATAGCAAAAGTCCTCTAAAGAGGACTGGAAAGGAGATTTAGTTCATTAAATGGACTTGAATTATTAGTCCGGAAATCAATTTTCGGGTGTAACTGTTCACCGCAACAAAGTAATTAAGTTCAGTTGAAGTGGAAACCAAGAGGACTGCGACTAGCCAAACAAAGCAACTGATAAAGTTAAGCTATGGCTTCTGGGCGATCGCACTACCTGTCTATCAAGCGATCGCCTCTTTAATTCTTCTGCTTTTAGCCTCTGCATAGTCACTTCATTTCACGCCTGCAAGGAGGAATCATTTTTACGGTATTTTCTTGCAGCATTGAGGCTGAAAAATCAAGTTGAAAGAAGCTGTTATATCATGTTCGGTTAAACAATCATAATATCTGTGGGTCATGTCCGGTTAAACAATCCTAATATCTGTAGGGGCGGGTTTAGGGGCTAATATTGTAGACCCCGCAGATAGGTCTTAAGTCAAAACCTAGCGGTAATCGCACTGAAAACCTAGGGTTGAGCGCAGTCAAAAGCTAGGGTTGGGTGCAGAGAAAACGCGCG
>DNXU01000113.1 GCA_003505715.1 Cyanobacteria bacterium UBA8803
TCGGTTTGGTTACTTTCCTGGAGAGTACGGACGGCAGTTTGGAGCATTAACATCACCACTCCGCTTTCTAACCCATGCCCAGTCACATCACCAATACTAATTTTAACTTTACCATCCTGCTGGATTACATCGTAATAGTCCCCTCCTACTTCATCAGCAGGTTCCATAAACCCAGCAACTTCTAAACCAGCTACTGCCTCAAGTTCCTCTGGTTTAGGTAAAATCATCTGTTGCAGTTTCTTGGTTACTTCTAATTCAGCACTCAGGCGGAGATTTTCTTCTTGCAGATTCTCGTTGAGAGCTATAATTTTGCGATTGGCTTGTTCTAGTTGCTGATTAGCTTCAGCTAGTTGAGCGGTACGTTCTTTAACTTTGTCTTCTAGGGTTTGACAGAATCGGGCATTTTTGATGGAGATAGCTGCTTGAGCAGATAAGATTTTTAACAGTTCTACCCGTTCGGCAGTAAAAGCACCTGAGATCAGATTGTTTTCTAGATAAATGATGCTAACCAGTCTCCCTTGGTTCATGAGGGGAAAGCACAGGATTGACTGGCAGTGATTTTCTTTAATATAAGGATCGTTACTAAATTGGCCTGTAGAGACGGCATCATGTAACACTACACTTTCTTGGGTGCGACCGACATAATTCACAATAGTTTTGGCCAGTAGCTGGCAGTTTTCCAAAGGCAGAGACTGCAATAGAGTTACTTGCTGCTCATCTCTTGTATTTATCCCGACAGCAGGTGATGCTTGGCTAACAGCTTCAATCACTAGCTTTCCCAGGTTTTCCCCAATCAGATAACCTTTTTGGGCTCCGGCATTTTCAATCAAAATCTTCATCAAGCTAGAGAGTAACTTCTCCAACACGATTTCACCAGAAATTGCCTGAGCTGCTTTCATTACCGTGGCAATATCTAGGTTTAAATTGGCACTCCTGCTAGTCCTGGTAGTAGTTATAGTTTTGATGTCTTTAATTTCTAAGGAACTAATAGCTAATAAGAGAGGATACCTCCTCTCTAAATCTTTGACCTTAGCCGTAGCACCCCAGCGCTGATAGTAGTAACGCGCTTCCAGCATATAAGCTTTCGCGCTGAGTTCTTTGCCTTTGGTTAGATAAAACTTGGCAGCTAGTTCGTAAGCGAGGGCAGCTTCATTAATGTATTCGTTTTCTTTGGCTAGGGTAATGGCGTGATCGTAACAGTCAATTGCTAAAATATCCTGGCCAATCACCCGATATCTTTCTGCTTCTACTAGATAAAACTTATGCAGGTGATTCATCGGGGCATGATGTACCCATTTTTTGAGTTTTTTTTGGTTATTAATTACTTTGTGAAGGTAGTGGTGTTTTGGGCGTGAATTTGTCGTAGTAATATAACTGATAAAAGGCCGAGCTAGGTAAAGCTGAACCAAAGAGTCATATAGATAAAAGCAAGGAACATTAAGGGCAGCGGTAATACTATCTAGATACTGCTCGGCTTGCAGAGCCTGTAAAGCAGCTTCATCATAATTTTCAAATAGATAACAAAGTACCAACTTATTGAAATAAATGGTAAAAATAGAAGTGCGATCGTTGGTTTGAATTAGCAGGGGCATCATCATCTGCTCGTTATAAGCATTTCCCACTAATTCGCAGTGTTTATCTGCCATGCCTAATAAGTTAAGCACTGCCTGGTGGTAGGGTTGAGAAAAACGCAGCGCTGGCTCCTGATTTAATTGCTTCATTACCTGAGCATAATTGGCCATTTGAACTGATAGTTCAAATAATTCGGAGCCAACCAGATAGGAGTAGCAGCAGTAGAGGTAGGTAGCATAAGCGGCATACTCCACATCTCCTGTTGCTAGTCCACTCTTGTAAGCCTCTAAAAAAGCTGGCAACGTTTCTTTGACATGTACTTGCCAATGGCTACTAAAGCCGTTCACCATAAAAATAGCTTTAGCAGTAAATCTTTTGGCATTGAGTCGCTCCAACACCTTCAAAGCCTGTTGACCAAATTCATAACCTGCCGCAATATCTCCTAGCACGCCGCAGAGAACTAATCCATAACTAGCATAGGCATAAATAGTATCAGAACTGATACCATATTTAACAGACAAAAGTACTTGTTGAAACACAATTAGCTGCATGAGCTTAGGTGCCGCAAAATAGGCTGGGGGTAAGATATTAGAAAGGATACGCAAAGCGGCAAGCCTATAAGGATTTGCCATCTCAGGTAGAGCTGCTAGCTGTGAAATCCGTTTTCCGGCCAGGGCGATCTTTATAAGCAGCAATCCCATGAGGAGATGCAGACGGTTAGGCTTGGTAGGCAGTCTCACTCCCAACTCTCTCAAAATTTGCAGACCCGTATTAATTGCCTCATGTATTTTACTTTGGGCAATTAAGGCAATAATTTTTATTTCAATCATGCGCACTTTGTCCAGTACGGTTTTGGCTTGACTCTGTACCACTTCAGCCAACCGTTCCATCTGTTCAAAGTCACCTTGGAGATAAGCTGCCTCTGCTGCTTCTACATACAGTGCTAATGTTAAATCATATTGCTTATGCCAGCTGTTTTCTCCCAACAGTTCTAGACCAATTTGCAGATAAGCAAAAGCGGACTGATAAGCGGTCGATGCTTTAGCTTTTTTGCCAGCCTGAAGATTTAATTGAGCCAGTTCATCTCTTTCTGACTGCTTAGAGATAAGTTCGCTGCCCAAATTCAGTTGATTAACAATATCAAATAATTGCTCATCTCGCCTGCTATCTATAGTATTTTGTAACAAAACTTGTCCTATTTGCCAATGGATAGCTGGCTGATGTTGTTCTGAAATCAGGGAATAAGCTGCTTGCTGAATCCGGTCATGGACAAACTTGTATTCTGGTAATGGGTAATGGGTAATGGGTAATTGGTAATTGGTTAATTCTTGGGCGATTAAATATAATTGGTCATCCTCTCGGCTGCTCAGAGGTAGGATTAAACTAGAAGTAAGGGCTGGTTGTAAGTCGTTGGTTGTTTGCCGTAGAGATTTTTTACAATTCAGAGCTAGGGTTTGGATGTCAAACTGATTGCCAATGCAGGCAGCTAGCTTTAATATCTCTTGCGTATTCCCTGGCAGCTTTTGAATCTTGCTGGCCATTAGTTCGACCACATTATCAGTAAATCCTTGCCCTTGGATTTGCTCTAAGTCCCACTGCCAGCTGCCTTGGCTGGCTCCCTTTGCAAGCAGAGACTGGGAGGAGCTAAATTTTAATAATCCTTCTGTATATAGAGACTTGATAAACTCATTTACAAAGAAAGGATTACCTCCGGTTTTAGCAAGTACTAGCTCAGCAAGTGGCTCAGCTCTTTTTTCAGAACAGTTGAGCGTATCTACTATCAGTTGAGTGACAGTAGATAAATCTAACGGTGGCAGGTAAATCCGCTCGACAATTGCCCCAGTTTTGGCAATCTCCTCCAGAGTCAGCATTAACGGATGAGCAGCAGATACTTCGTTATCTCGATAGGCTCCAATTAAAAATAATCCCGGGAATGCAGCACTCATCAACACTTGTATCAGTTTCAGAGATGCACTATCTGTCCACTGCAAGTCGTCGAAAAATATGGCTAGAGGATGAGTGGGGTTGGTAAAAACTCTGATAAAATTCTCAAAGACTAAATTAAAGCGGTTAAGGCTCTCTGCGGCACCTAGTTCTGGTACTTCAGGTGGCTCGCCGATAATCAACTTGACTTCCGGAATCACCTCTACAATTACTTGCCCATTGATGCCCACAGCTTCTAAGATTTTCTCTCGCCACTGTTTAAGCTGTGCTTCAGATTCTGCGAGGAGTTGTTTGACTAATTCCCCAAAAGCGCTAACTATAGCACTGTAGGGAATATTGCGCTGATATTGGTCAAACTTGCCGGAAATAAAATAGCCGCGTTTTTGGGTAAGAGGTTTGTAGAGTTCTTGTACCAGCGCTGACTTGCCGATACCAGAATAACCAACAAACAGCATCATCTCGCTGCGTTGGGACACCCGCTCGAAGGCGCTGATTAACTTGTCGATTTCTTTCTCTCGGCCATAGAGCTTTTGCGGAATTTGGAATTTATCGGAAATATCTTGACGAGCTAAGGGAAAATTTGATATATTGCCAGTATGATGTAGTTCTTGTAAGCATTTTTGTAAATCGCCTTTGATGCCCAAACCACTTTGATATCGCTCCTCGGCAATTTTCGCCATCAACTTCATGACGATATCTGAAATTACTTGTGGAATCTGCGGATTGACCACAATAGGTGGCAGTGGTTGTTTAGCAATATGACAGTGTAAGAGTTCTAATGCGTCGGTGGTATCGAAAGGCAGTTTATTAGTTAAAAGTTCGTAGTAGGTGACACCGAGGGAGTAAAAATCAGTACGATAATCTAGAGAGCGGTTCATTCTCCCGGTTTGTTCGGGAGAAATATAGGCCAGCGTCCCTTCTAAACCCTGGGGATTTCTGATCGTGGGATTTTCCCGCGATAAAACTGTAGCAATGCCAAAGTCAATCAGTTTAATTTGTTGGGTGTGGGGGTTGTAAACGATATTGGCGGGGTTAAGATCTTTGTGAATGATGTTTGCTGCATGGACTTCAGCTAAACTGACAGTGGTGGCGATCGCAATCTGTAAAAATTCCTCTAGGTTGACTTGGCGGCTATTCATCCAGGTTCTGAGAGATTCGCCGCCAAAATCCTCAAAGACAATAAATAAGGTATTTTGATATTGTTCTAGACTCAGGGAACGGCAAACACCTTCGAGAGGGAGGTGGTGAGTAATCTCATACTCTTGTCTGTAGCGTACTAGTTCTTCAGGCGTGGGATAATCTTGTTTGAGGAGTTTGAGGATAACAGTTTGAGAGTCTGAGGTGCGGATAGCTCGCCACACTAGGGAGTTAGCGCTTTCGTAGATTTGGGCAATGGTCTGATAGTCAGGGAGGGCTAGCATAGAAGGGCAATCATACCAAGAAGATGAAATCGTCAGATTCAGAGCATAATTCCCTCTTTCTACCACAATCAAGGAGTGCAAGTTGTATCTCACCTGCCACATCCACCCCTTTCATACTTCATGGAGAGCATGACTTTCCCTCATTCAGGGGTTTAACTAAACCTACCCAAAGAGATAAAGGCAATCAGTATTATCTCCCTCTCAAGAGGGCTATATTAGATAGCCAAAGTCATCTATACTCCACAGGAGCAATAGGAATGTGAGAGGTTCAATATGAACGTGTATCTTTTTACTCAGCAGATAGATACTCTCCAAAAGCGCTTAACTAAGCTGTACCAAAACACGAATACCTCTTTGCAACAACCCGATTTGCTGCTCCCCACCGTTATCAAAGAACTGGGCGTATCTTCAGAAAAGCTGCAAATCGCAACAGAAGAATTGTTGCAGCAAAACGACGAACTGACAACGCTGCGAGACCATTTAGAAGCAGAACATCAGCGCTACAGAGAGCTATTCAACTTTATGCCAGATGCTTACCTGGTGACTGATGGTCAAGGAAAGATTTTAGAAACTAATCGTGCTGCTGCCACCTTATTGGGTGTCGAACAGTCTAGTTTGCCAGGGAAACTGCTAGTTACCGTGATCCCTATAGAAAAGCGTCCGGCCTTTCGTTCCCAACTCAATCGTTTGCAGCAGTGTGACGGAGTACAGAAATGTACAATATGCCTGCAACAGCGTCAAAGTGGCAGCTTGGAGGCTGCTGTAACTGTAGCGCCCGTTCGCGACGTATCTGGTATGCTGGTCGCCCTGCGCTGGATTTTACGGGACATCACTGCGATCAAGCGCAGTGAATTGCTCCTCTCTACTCCTGAGTATGACCCTTGCCCAGACCATCCCCAACATTTTTATTTCAAAGGAGATCTTATTCCCCTACAACCGGAAAAGCTGTGGTTAGTCCGTCACGGTTTGGTAAAGGTGAGTACGATTAACGAACGGGGTGAAGAAGTGCTTTTGGGGTTGCTCGGCCCTACTATGGCTTTTGGTTCTAATTTAACCGACCTCCCAACCTATCAAGCGATCGCTCTCACACCCCAAGTTGAGTTAGCCAGCATTTCCTGCTCAGAAATTACCGCTTCCCCAAAACTGGCCACAGCTGTTTTACCTCAAATTAGCCAACGGCTGCGGCAAACTGAAGCCCTATTAGCAATTTCTGGCAGGCGACAAGCCAAAGATCGCTTATATCATCTGTTACTGTTTTTAAAACAGCAATTTGGCCAACCATTAGCCCAAGGTACTCGTTTGAGTATTCGCCTGACTCATCAAGATTTAGCTGATGCCTGCTGCACTACTAGAGTAACCATTACCAGATTGTTGGGCAAGCTACAGCAACAAGGTTACATCACTTTTGACACCCAGAACCATATGATTTTTTTGTGTACAGATGAGGGGATGAGGGGGTAAGGGATGAGGGGATGAGGGGGTATTTTAAGTGGGGAATTAGCTGGCTGCTTAGAATGTGTTTAGTTTACTTCTCCTTCACCAACAATCTGAGTTGCGATCGCTTTCCAAACATAGGTCAACCCCTCTAAGGACAAAAGGTGCGTCTGGGCAATTACATAATCAGCTAAATGGCTGCTTGCAGATACTACAATCAGGCCAGATTCTTGACCTAACAATTTCTCAACGAGTTCGGCTTTTTCATCAATAGATAGCTTTTGGGCTTCTTGCCAAACTCCTTCAATAGGGTTAGATTTAGCTTCTATTTCAATTAAATCACTCTCGTACATTTTTCTACGCCTTGAAACAACTAAGTAAGCATTCAGCTATCAGCTTTTCAGCCGTCAGCCGTCAGCCACAAGCTCCTCGCCAGTGCTAGAGATACGCTCTAAGTTAAACGAATGCTTTACACAACTAGGTGGATTATAGAAGCGATTATTCTGGCTATGTAACCGTAGATCCACTGATACCAAATTCGCGTTGATAAGCGATCGCTCCTTGAACTCCTAAGCTCCTAGCAACACACCATAACTGCTATAACTGGCGTAGCTACATCAATCCTAGTAATATTAGAAGCCGGATCAAAGTAGAGGATTTCGATGAGCTATCTTGAAACAACTGCCCAATTCTATAGTGAAGTTGCCCAAACACCAGAAGTGGGTTTGTGTTGCGTGCAAAGCAGTCCCCTGCAACTACCAGAACTGCGCATTCCCTGCCGGATGCAGGAAATGAACTACGGTTGCGGTACGACTGTTCATCCGGCTGAACTAGCCAACCAGCCTACTGTACTCTATGTAGGAGTCGGTGGTGGTTTGGAAGCCTTGCAATTTGCCTATTTTTCCAGGCATCCCGGCGGTGTCATTGCCGTCGATCCGGTAAGCGCTATGCGGGATGCTGCTACCCGTAACCTGGAACTTGCGGCCCGAGAAAATCCCTGGTTTGACCCCAGTTTCGTAGAAATTCGGGACGGCGACGCCTTTTCCTTACCGATACCAGATGCAACGGTGGATATTGTTGCGCAGAATTGCTTGTTTAATATCTTTGAACCAGCTGACCTAACTAAGGCACTCCAAGAAGCTTACCGGGTGTTAAAGCCAGGGGGACGCCTGCTGATGAGCGATCCGATCGCCACTCGTCCCATTCCCTCCCATCTGCGCCAAGATGAAAGGTTAAGGGCAATGTGTCTATCCGGTGCCCTCACCTATGAAGAGTATATCCAGCACCTAGTAGAAGTTGGCTTCGGTCAAGTAGAAATCCGGGCGAGGCGTCCTTACCGACTGTTGGATTGCCAAAATTACAGCTTAGCAGAACCACTGCTGCTAGAAAGCCTGGATTCTGTATCCTTCAAAGTCCCAATTCCCGAAGATGGCTCCTGCATTTTTACAGGCAAGACCGCAATTTACATGGGCCAGGAACCCATATTTGATGACTCAGCAGGGCATGTACTCCAGCTTGGCGTACCCGCCGCAGTTTGTGACAAGACAGCCGAAAAGCTAGCAGCATCCCATCCTCAAGATATTTTAATCACCACTTCAACCTGGCACTACACTGGTGGGGGTTGCTGTTAGGGGAATTGGTGATTGGTAATTGGT
>DNXU01000080.1:0-3704 GCA_003505715.1 Cyanobacteria bacterium UBA8803
CGCGCTTAACTAAGTGCCATTCGACTATATCCGATGAGATCAACAAATACATAAGGAGATCACACCATGAATAGGCTCACCCTCAAGAACAGCATTCGTCTGATTTTGATCGTCGCACTCTTTTTAGGAACCGTTATGATCACGTCTCTAGGAGGCATTATGAACCCTGCAAGCGCACAAGGCAGTAAGCCCACTATCGTTCTTGTTCACGGGGCATTTGCCGAGTCTTCCAGTTGGAACGGTGTATTGACCAAGCTGATCGCAAAAGGTTATCCGACAGTTGCTGTAGCTAAAGACAACGTTGTAGCTGCAATGGCTTAACAGCGTGACGTTGATTTCAAATCCAACCTTCAAGCAGGAAAGCTATTGCAGCAGGGTTGCTTCTCTGGGTATGAGCTGCGATAAATTCCCCCAACCTTCCCTCAACGGACCTTTTATGCCTGAAGTGACCGAGCTATTTCCCAATCAAATTCCGATTGATCGCACGTCAATTAACGCCTGGATTGACGACCAATTTCGATCTGCGATTGAGGCAACCGAGCGCAAAAAGATTGTGCTAGCTGGATTGTGGACAGAAGCCTGCGTTATGTTTCCCGCCATCAACTTGCTGGAAGCAGGTTACGAAGTGTATTTCGTTGCGGACGCCTGCGGAGATGTCACTCCAGAAGCCCATGAGCGAGCAGTACAAAGATTAATTCAAGCAGGTGCGGTGCCCAGCCCATGACTGCCATGCAGTTTTTGTTTGAGCTACAGCAAGATTGGGCGCGGTCTGCAACTTATGAAGGGGTTACAGACATCTTGAAAGCGCACACAGCTTATGGCACTCAAATTCGCTTCTCAAAATGGGCGTTGGGTGAACATACAAGCGAGGCTGGAACTGCTTTTGTGGGTGTAAAGTAAGGTTATTGCTACGATCGCATGATAGAAAGGGAGGTACAGTTTTTATGGTGGAGCGGTTAAGCAGCATTGATAAAGACACTCAGCAGGTAACTGCCATTATTTCTCACACAGTTCGCCCAGGACGTGAGCAAGGATATGAGGAGTGGTTGCACGGGATTACTACGGCTGCCCACAAATTCAGAGGACATTTAGGAGTCAGTGTGATTCGACCCTGGGATCATGCTCACCCTGAGTATGTTGCAATCCTCAAATTTGATTGGTACAGCAATCTTAAAACGTGGATGGAATCTGATGTTCGGCAGGAATGGATTGCGCGATTACAGCCACTGATTGAAAAGCCTGAAGCTGTTCAAACCTTAACTGGACTGGAAACCTGGTTTACACTTCCCAATAAACTATGAAGGTTCCACCTCCTCGCTACAAAATGGCGATCATGACCTGGCTGGGAGTGTTTTTTACGATATCAATTCTCAATCGTTCGTTTGTACTGTTACTTAAAGAGCTGCCTGCGTTGCTCAGATCCTTGCTGGTTACACGACTAACGGTTGCTCTGCTAACTTACTTAATTATGCTGCGACTCACACAACTCTTTCGCAAATGGCTGTATCCTACCTCATAAAATGTATGTTCCACTGATTCACTCACAGGAAAATCTTTATGTCTTGTCAGCACTTAAATGAAGTGACCTTAGAAAATCTCATTTCAAAAGCCAATTACCCCGTCTTTCGCTGTGAGGAATGCATTCAGATTGGCGATCGCTGGGTTCATTTAAGAATTTGTCAAACCTGCGGCAAAATGTTGTGCTGCGACTCGTCTAAAAACCAGCACGCTCGCCACCATTACGAAGAGAGTGGACATGCTGTGATCAGTTCAGCGGAATTAGGAGAACAATGGCTGTGGTGTTTTGCCGATGAACAGAAGAAGACCTATTGATCAAGCTGCACTTTAATTCACAAGGCTCTAATGATGTCGAATCAGCCTACCCTGACCCCAACGGATATTTGGCCGAGCTTACCCCTGGAAGCATGGCAAGATACCTATGCCACCCTGCACATGTGGACTCAAATCATTGGCAAAATCCGATTTGCACAAACTCCGTGGATTAACCATTCATGGCATATTCCCCTCTATGTAACCGCTTGGGGACTCACCACTTCGACCATTCCCTATGGTGGCCGTGTTTTTCAAATTGACTTTGATTTTATTGATCATGGGCTTCTGATTCAAACCAGCGAAGGGACAAGACGGACGATCGCACTCTACCCTCGCTCTGTGGCTAATTTCTATCACAGCGTGATGGAAACCCTCGAAGCGTTAGATATTCATATCACCATTAATACCAAACCGAATGAAGTGCCAGATTCCATTCGATTTGAGCAAGATGAAACCCACGCTGCTTATGATGCAGACTATGCCAATCGGTTCTGGCGAGTGCTGTTACAGTCTGATCGAGTCTTTCGAGAATTTCGTTCACATTTCTGTGGCAAGGTCAGCCCGGTTCATTTTTTCTGGGGTAGTTTTGATTTAGCGGTGACTCGATTTTCGGGGCGATCGGCTCCTGAGCATCCGGGAGGGGTACCTAATCTACCAGATGCTGTAGCAAAGGAAGCCTATTCTCAGGAAGTTAGTAGTGCTGGATTTTGGCCAGGAGCCGGATTATCGTACCCAGCATTTTATTCCTATGCTTACCCAGAACCCGATGGATTCAAGCAGGCTGCGATCCGTCCCGATGGTGCATTTTATAGTCAAGAATTGGGCGAATTTATTTTGCCCTATGAGGCTGTCCGTCAAGCAGAATCACCAGATCAGATGTTATTAGCGTTCTTACAAAGCACCTATGACGCTGCGGCTAGTTTAGGCAACTGGGATCAAGGCGCACTCAAACAGTTAATGTTTAAGTAGCGATTGCACGTTGGTAAAATCTTCCACCTGTAAATTTTCGGTTGATTCGCCATCTTCGTAGGGGTGGGTTTTACCCTCAATCTCCTGAATTGCAGCAAAGTTCACAACTAAACCCGCCGCTACATCAACCGTCAACGGAAAATTTACAGCAACAAATCTTTTGGGTTCTGTCGCAAAGTCTTTAAAGTGACAAACGACCTGTGCTAATCATATTGCTTTAAGCGCTTACTTCAAAGATTGCTTCGATGGACCTCGCTTAAGATAGGTGTTGCTGATTCCTGGGATGAAAATAATGCTTGATGCTTGGAACTTCGTTCCAAATCATCCTGCTTTTCAGCAACGCCCTTGAGATACACTGTCCCCTTTGCTGATCCCTTTCACCTGTCCTTTTCTGATCTTCTGCCCGTCCTGGGTCAGCTTGAAATGCCCTTAAATTTCCGCCTTAAAGCGATGCTCCGACACCCGATCCGGCTTGTAGTAGTACGTAGCAATCTCCGCGTACACCGCTCGAAACAGATGGGTGTAGCCTTAGGACATTCGTTAAAGGCAGCATCAACACAATCACGAAAGTTATCAAACTCATCCCATCGCTGTCGCATTCAATTCTTGAGCGCACTCCACCAGTGCTCGATCTTGTTGAGGTTTGGAGAGTACGGTGGCAGGTACCAAATCTCACATCCGGCTTGAGCGACAATCTCCTGAATGCCCTGAGAATGGTTACAACTAGCATTAACCCTCTTCTGTCACTTTGGGGAAATTCTACGAATTTACGCTGTTTCAGCCCACGAAAAATCAAGGTTTCACCCCAGAGTGACAAAAGAGGGTTAAGCTGTTATGCATTTAAACTGTAATAAGAGCATTACCATTGTTTTTGAGCTTTCGTTCCCAGTTAATAACTAACT
>DNXU01000080.1:3760-10477 GCA_003505715.1 Cyanobacteria bacterium UBA8803
AATTGATGTAAATAGCCGATTAGCAATATATTTATATTCGTTACATCTGCTGCCCAAACTATTCAAACCATCGGCGGCACAGTCAAACCTTTAAGTTCTACCTTTTCTTCCTCCTCACTCAACCCCTTACCCTGAACCAAAACCCCAAACCCTCCCAATCCCATCGGATTCATTAACTGGTGTAAAACATCGCGACGCCGCATAATTGCCACCAAATCTTGTGCCTTAGCAACCGTTTGTCCCCGCACATCATTGGTAGCAGAAAGTGCGGCAATGCGATCGCCCAAACCCAAAGCCATCAAAAACAACCCCTGCTGCGTAAATCCCAGCTTAGGCAAACCGCACAACTCGCCCTGTCGTTCTAGGGCAGTAAAGTTAACATGAGCGGTGATATCTTGCTGACCAATATATAAATAAGGATTGTCATGATGTTGGTGGCGATAATAACACTGTAACGTGCCCTGATGGCGTGCTGGCATGTAATAGCGTTCTGCCGAGTAACCATAATCAACCGTCAACAAAAACCCTCGTTTCAGCTTACTAGTAACGGTACTTAACCAGTCCAACGCTGCTAAATTCACCTCACTGCGATAGCCATCTGGATAAGCACCGGAAAGCAAATCAATTCCCACCAAATCGAAATACTTTTTCAGCTTAGGCGTGGAAATAATATCCGTAACTTCTCTAAAATTAATTTCATCACCTTCAGCACTAGCCAGGGTGACATAGATTTCTTTAAGCTGTCCCCCTGCCAGGATAAATTGATGCACGGGTAAGGCATCCACTAACTCATTAGAGAAACAACAACCCGTTATTGAATTTTCCAATATCTCTGCAAAAGCAGACCACCGTAGAGGAATCTTCGGCAGGGTTAATTGCTTGATTATCTCTTGCTGTCGGGCAATCAATCCCGCTGCTTTCTCGACAATAATATATTCCAACGCATCGAAACAGCTAGGATATTCGCGATGCAGATAACTCAGCACATCTGCTGCCAGCAGTCCTTGCCCTGCACCCATTTCCATCAGAGTGAAGGGTTTAGGCTGTCCTAAAATATCCCACAGTTGAGCAAACTGTTCAGCTAGTAACTCACCAAAATCTTTACTCAGGTGGGGTGAGGTGAAAAAATCTCCCTCCGAGCCGATATTGACAGCACCCGTCGCGTAGTAACCTTGCTCTGGATGATACAGCACCAAGTCCATATACTCGGCAAAAGTAATCCGCTGGTTTGGTGCAGCAGCAATTTTACTGGCAATCAAGCTCTCTAAAGTTCGGTTACTAGGCATTTTCACAGGCATGTGTACGCTGTTTATGATACCTAATACCAAAATATAGTAATAAAAAACCCCAGCACTTAGAGAAGGGCTGAGGGCAGATATCAGGATACATGTACCTACCGTTTCTGAGACAGACTCTTTAAGCGGTTTGTCACAATAATTCATTCTGGAGCCTTGCTGATATCTAGCATCGCTCTCAGCCATATAGTTTTCTAGATCAGTTTAGGGGCACTAAAGTACTGCGCTTAAACTGAGCTTGACAAGTGGCGATGCTTTATTATCAGAATTTACGCACTCGCCACTGAGGTAACTCATTGGCGGATGGGTGCGTAAGTCCAGATCGTGCTATTTTGCCTTGGAGCCTTCACCACACTAGTCTTCCCCCTAACTTCAAAACGAGGAAGTCCTACTATGTTAACCAGCACAGCCAACTATGAAATTACCTGGGATAAATTACCCGATGACTTTGTTTTAGACGATGAACCTGTGGACAATATAAATCAGCCACCCCTTGCCGCCGCCTTAACCGAGAGTTTGGAACTTGCCGGAAAGTTACCCGATACCGCGATCGCAATAACCAACTACGGTGTATGTGCCACCTTAAATCAAAAAATGGTCGTTAAAGCTCCTGATTGGGGCTACGTGCCATTGATTCGGGTGCCTCGTGCAGAAGTCAAACGCAGTTATACACCCCAGTTGCAAGGGGATATCCCTACCATTGTGATGGAATTTCTTTCCGATACTGACGGCAGTGAATATTCCAATAAGCCAACCTATCCTCCCGGTAAGTGGTTCTTTTATGAGCGAGTCTTAGAAGTTCCCTACTACGCTATTTTTGAGCCAGACCGAGGTGAGTTAGAAGTCTATCAGTTAGATGAGTCAAGACGGTATGAACTGCAAACCCCGGATGCCAATAACCGCTACTGGATTGCGCCAATGAACCTATTTCTAGGCATTTGGCAAGGTACGAGGCAAGCTCGGACAGGTTACTGGTTGCGGTGGTGGCATGAAAATGGAGAAATGTTGTGGTGGGGTTCTGAGTTAGTAACCCAGGAACGGCAAGAGAAGGAATCTGCTCAGCAACGAGCCGAACAGGAGTACCAACGAGCTGAAAAGTTAGCTGCACAGCTACGGGCAGCTGGAATTGAGCCAGAACTTTGAGTAGCAAAAGGGAGAAGGGCAAAATTTTGCCCTTCTCCTGCCTCCCTCTCCCTCTCCCTTGCTTACGATACACTGAAACCAGAGAGCATCTATGATTAACAAGCCCTGCAATGACCAATCGCTTAGCCCAATCCCAAAGCCTTTATCTGCGCAAGCACGCTGAAAATCCTGTTGATTGGTGGCCTTGGTGTGCTGAAGCTTTAGAAAAAGCAAGTGCAGAAAATAAACCGATTTTCCTTTCGATTGGTTACTCTAGCTGCCACTGGTGTACGGTGATGGAAGGGGAGGCGTTTTCGGATGCTGCGATCGCTCAATACCTAAATGCTAATTTCTTACCGATTAAGGTAGACCGGGAAGAGCGACCGGATATTGATAGTATTTACATGCAGGCGTTGCAAATGATGACGGGTCAAGGGGGATGGCCTCTCAATGTCTTCCTGACACCAGATGACCGAGTGCCCTTTTATGGCGGGACTTATTTCCCCGTAGATCCCCGCTACGGGCGTCCTGGATTTTTGCAGGTACTGCAAGCTATTCGCCGCTTCTATGATATTGAGAAACAGAAGCTGCAAAATTTTAAAGAAGAGATTCTCGGTCATCTGCAACAGTCAGTAACGCTGCCGACATCAGAACCCCTCAACGCTGATTTGCTCTGGCACGGTTTAGAGACTACAACTCGGATCGTAGGCGGTGGCAGTTACGGGCCGAGTTTTCCGATGATTCCCTATGCTGAATTAGTGCTGCGCGGAACTCGCTTTGAGGGAATATCAGAGCAGGATATGAGGCAAGCGGTGCGAGAACGGGGATTGGACTTGGCTAAGGGGGGAATTTACGATCATGTGGCAGGTGGTTTTCATCGCTACACAGTTGATGCCACTTGGACAGTACCCCACTTTGAAAAAATGCTCTATGACAACGGGCAGATTGTAGAGTATCTGGCCAATCTGTGGAGTGCAGGCATCCAGGAAGCGGCGTTTCAAAGAGCGATCGCTGGCACTGTGCAATGGCTCAAGCGGGAAATGACTGCTCCCCAAGGATTCTTTTATGCCGCTCAAGATGCGGACAGTTTTACAGACTCAACGGCAAGCGAACCTGAGGAAGGGGCGTTTTATGTCTGGAACTATGAAGAATTGGCAAAATTGCTCGCCCCTGAAGAGTTTGCGGAAATTCAAGAGGAATTTACTGTCTCAGCTCAGGGCAATTTTGAAGGCCACAATGTCTTGCAGCGCCGTCACTCCCAACAGTTAAGCGGTAATTTAGAAGTTGCCTTAGCCAAACTGTTTACCGTGCGTTACGGTTCCTCTGCCGATACTACCAAAACTTTCCCACCAGCGCGAAACAATCAGGAGGCAAAAACTGGCAACTGGCCAGGTCGCATCCCTCCGGTGACAGATACTAAAATGATTGTCGCCTGGAATAGTTTAATGATTTCGGGTCTAGCCAGAGCTTATAGCGTATTCCGCAACCCTGAATACCTGGAACTGGCAACTGCTGCGGCTCGGTTTATATTAGACCAGCAATGGGTAGATGGACGCTTCCATCGCCTAAATTATGACGGTCATGCCTCGGTGCTAGCGCAGTCCGAAGATTATGCCCTCTTTATCAAAGCACTGCTAGATTTACATCAGGCTACCCTGGCGGTGGGGAGTGGGGAAGACTCTGGGCAATTCCCCAAACCCAATTTCTGGTTAGAAAATGCCTTGAAGGTTCAGGAAGAGTTTGATGAATTCCTCTTTAGTGTAGAACTGGGCGGATACTATAACGCTGCTAGCGATAGCAGTAAAGATTTGTTGGTGCGGGAACGCAGTTATACAGACAATGCCACGCCTGCCGCTAATGGGGTGGCGATCGCTAACTTAGTTCGTTTAGCTTTACTGAGCGAAGACCTAGCCTACCTCGACCGAGCCGAGCAATCCTTGCAAGCCTTTACCAACGCGATGAGCCATTCTCCCCAAGCTTGTCCCAGCTTATTTACCGCTCTAGATTGGTATCAAAACTGTACTCTAGTTCGCACTGGTACTGACCAACTTAGTGGGCTAGTCAGTCAGTACTGGCCTAGTAGCGTGTATCAGTTAGAAAGTAATCTACCTCAATCTGCGCTAGGTTTGGTTTGTCAGGGACTCAGTTGCCTGGAACCTGCTCTCAGTTCCGAGCAGTTGTTGGTACAACTGGGTAGAAGTCAAACTAGAGGGTAATTGTTATTAGGAGAGCCTCCCGCATAACGCACCCTACTAATAGCTAAATGCTAATGGTTTTTTCCGGATAGAAGCTTGCTACCCAGAAACTATAAGAAAGACTGCCTATTTACTTAATTCCTTTTAAAGATATTGTGATCCATAGAGTTTGAGCCTGCGTAGTAACCTTGGATACAATAGAGATGACTAACTCGACTGCCAAAGGGAGTTCCGGGAAAATTTCTACTACTGCTTTGGAACAAGAGCGCATTCTAGCTGCCATCGACATCGGCACGAATTCAATTCATATGGTGGTCGTGCGGATTGACCCCACCTTGCCGACCTTTACGATTATTGCTAGAGAGAAAGATACGGTACGGTTGGGCGATCGCGATCCGCTAACGGGCAATTTGACCCCGGCAGCAATGGGGCGAGCGATGGCAACGTTGCAACGTTGTCAGGAAATGGCGAAAAGCTTCAATGCTGAACAAATTGTGGCTGTCGCTACTAGTGCCGTGCGCGAGGCACCGAATGGACGAGAATTTATACAGCAAGTTGATGCAGAATTAGGCTTATTCATCAACCTGATTTCTGGTCAAGAAGAAGCGCGACGGATTTATCTGGGCGTTTTGTCGGGGATGGAATTCAACAACCAACCCCACATTATTATTGATATCGGCGGCGGCTCCACAGAATTGATTTTAGGAGATAGCCATGCTCCTCGTTCTCTGAGCAGCACTAAGGTGGGAGCAGTTCGCCTAACAGCTGATTTCGTCACAACTGACCCCATTAGCGAGACTGAGTTTCGCTACTTACAAGCCTATGTCCGGGGAATGCTAGAGCGTCCGGTTGAGGATATTCAAACTCACTTAGAGGTCGGAGAAAAGCCCTGTTTGGTGGGCACATCCGGTACGATTGAAACCCTAGCGGTGATTCATGCTAGAGAAAAGCTGGGCATGGTGCCAAATCCTCTCAATGGTTATCAGTTGAGCCGCAAAGACCTCAAAGAAATGGTTAAGCGCTTAGCTTCTCTAAGTTGTGCGGCACGAGCAGCACTGCCAGGACTGTCCGAACGGCGATCGGAAATTATTGTAGCGGGTGCGGTTATTTTATTAGAAGCCATGACCCTTTTGGGGATTGAGAACCTGATTGTGGGTGAACGAGCCTTGCGAGAGGGCGTGATTGTGGACTGGATGCTGTCCCAAGGATTAATTGAAGATCGCCTGCGTTACCAAGGCGAAGTCCGCAAGCGCAGTACTATTGCAGTTGCCCAGAAGTATCAGGTCAATTTGGAGTCTAGCGATCGCATAGCTAACTTTGCCCTCAGTTTATTCGATCAAACCAAAGGTCATCTCCACCTTTGGGGTGAGCAAGAACGAGAACTCCTGTGGGCAGCTGCAATGTTACACAACTGCGGTTTGTATGTCAGCCATTCAGCTCATCACAAGCATTCCTATTACTTAATTCGCCACGGTGAACTGCTAGGCTTTACGGAAACTGAAATTGAAGTCATTGCTAACTTAGCTCGTTATCACCGATCGAGTATCCCGAAGAAAAAGCACGAGAACTACAATAACCTGCCGAACAAGAAATACCGACACATGGTCAGGCAGCTAAGTGCTTTGTTACGGTTAGTGATCGCTCTCGATCGGCGGCATATTGGAGCGATCGCTGAGGTAAGGTGTGAATTTCATCTACACGTTAGAGAAATCCATTTACAGCTAGTTCCGGCTCTACCCGATGATAACTGTGCTTTGGAGCTGTGGAATTTGGATTACAAGAAAGGTGTCTTTGAAGAAGAATATGGTGTTAAATTAGTGGCACGACTTCAACCAGCACTGGCAGCGATCGTTAGTTAGCCATCTGCCCACTTTCCTAATTAAAAGTTACTAAGTCCTCATCCTCCATTCCCAGAAAACCGATTGTGCCAATTGAGGGTCTTCAATGGAGGGTAGAAACGTTCCGCTGGAACGTCTCTACAGTCCTTTCCCTCATCCCTCATATCATGTCCGGTTGTTTAACCATAGATAAAACCTGTGGCAGGGCGGGTTTTGACTTAAGTCCTATCTGCGGGGCCCAAAATATTTGTCCCTAAACCCGCCCCT
>DNXU01000080.1:10548-14343 GCA_003505715.1 Cyanobacteria bacterium UBA8803
TCACCCCTCATCCCTCATCCCTCTCCCGCCTAATTAACCAATATCAAAATCCCCAAAAGAATCGCTCTGCATCCTCTGTGGAGGTTTCAATGTTGCCGGGGGTGAGTCTGAAGTGCTGATGATGGGTTGCCCCATAGCATGAGAAGACTCTGGTGAGGAGGGTGGCGGTGGTGGAGGCGCTTTGGGTTTTTTCATCCCATTTTGCTTAGCAGTCTGATTCCAAAGCAACATTCCCAACAAGCCATCTACTAAGCCAGCACCTTGACTGCTGCCGCTGACGGCGACATCGGGCACTACCCGCACGTTGCGATCGCCAATAATCTGCATGAGTTGCAACGCCGTATACCCCTGGGAACCCAACGCTACCACACCAGCGTGATAGGCTTCGGCTTGGGCATTACCAGTAACCCGAATGGCTTCGGCATCCCCAGTGGCTTCCTTCACTCTCGCATTGGCCTTCATTTCCGCAATTTTTACCCCCTGTTCGGACTTGACGAGGTCTTGCTGAATATCAGCAATTGCCGTTTCTCTCACCAACTGCTGCCGCTGCGTCTGGGCTAATTGCTGCACTTCATAGGTTTTCCGCTGTTCCTCGGCAATTTTGCGATCAGTTTGAGTCAGCATGAGTTCGGCAGGCGGTAATATATCACCAATCAAGGTATCGATCGCTTGCACGTCATAGGCGCGGAGAGCGTGCTTAATGTATTCGGCAGCTTCTATCTGTCGTTCGCTGCGGGCGGTCAAAAAGTCTAGTACCGTGTAGTCTTGAGCTGAATTACGGAAGTAATTACCAATCGTTGGCTCCAATACGTGGTCTACTAGATTTTGCATTGCCCCGACCCGGGAGATCACCTTAGGTGCGTCTAACGCTCCCACATGGATAATCTGAGCTACTTCTAAATCGAAGGCAAACCCATCTTTAGAACGCACCGTCAGGGAGGAGAGTCCTGAGTCGTAGCTATGCCGCTCTGTTCTGCCCGACCAGTTCAGCACAATATTAATTGTCGGCACCAACTCCACTTTAAGTATGCGGGTATTGAGGGGGTGTTTGCCGGGATAAAGGGGTGTTATCCACACGCCTTTGTGGCCAGGATTGACTAAATTCCCGTGGGTAAATGCGGCACCGCTCACATCTTCTTGAGCTTGACCGACATAAGAAATTACTACACCCACATAACCAATGGGGATTTCTGTCATCGGGACTTGCTCAACTCCGACAAACCAAGGATTGATGTTCCAGGAACCAGATAACAGAACTTGTTCCTGCAAACCGCGCCGTCCGCCACCATTGATGAAGTTCTGAGCATTTTGAAAGTTATCGTGATTGGCAATAATTGGGCCAGCAATCTCGCCTTCTTCAATGGGAATGCCGTCAAAGGTAGTAACAATTCCGACCTTATCAGGAGAAATACGGCACAACTTCAACTGTTCCGGAGCCATGCCGTGTTTGTTGGCGTTGGCGGCAGTAATCACTCCAAATAAAGCGGTATTAATGCGATAGGTTCCGGCAGTCAGGATACCCAGCTGACGACCTTTTTCGCCACCGCTTTTGAGGAACTTCCGGGCATCTTGGTAATTATCGCAAGGAACGATTTTGCCCAGAATACGTTGTGCTGGGATGGATGCCCCATCAGCCGCCACCACTAAGGCAATTTCTCCTTGGGGAATGATGGTAACCTTTTCTTTCCGCACGCTATACTGCCAAGGCCAATAACCCCAGTGCCAACCGGGAGCGAGGGTATCGGCTTGGTATCCAGGTTCTCCTTCTAAGGCAATGAGATGTCCGGGTGGCAGGCTGCGACCTAAAAGGTTAAATTTCTTGACCACAATACCGACTTCTCGTTCGCCGATGACGACTAATCCTCCGAAGATCAGGGGAATGCAGATGATAACTCCTCCTCCCAGGATCAGGGGAATTAGTCCCCCCATATCGGCAAGTTGTAGTTTTTGAGGCTGGGTACTATTGAGGGGTAATTGGGCGATCGCGCTAACGTTTAGATTTGTTTTAACAGTTGTGGCGTTTAGGTTAGTGGCTTCACTGCTTGAGGAGAGAGCTTGAGCCCGATCGAGGTTGATACCTGCTCCTGCACAAGTAACTGCTAAAGTGGTCACAGCTGAGGCGGCGATGCGTTTGAGGATATTGGTTTTTGAGAATGAATTACGCGATCGCCCTAATTTTGTAGAGTTTTTCATAATTTCCTCCCTAAAGGAGGCGTGTATGGGAAGTTTGTACAATGCGGTTTTTTTACGCAGAGGTATAGACAGGGAGCCGCTCCAGAGACGCAGAAGCTTTGGTTCCCAATCTGAGTTTTATCAAGTCCGGGAGCTTCTTAATTCTTCCTAATTCAGAAGGTGCAGGGTATTTTCCTTTCCCCTGCCCCTCCTTTGCTAATTTTTAATTAATTAATCAGACTTGATATTAGACAAGGTTAACAGTTTTTTGGCGGTATAAATAAAGAATTTAACATTTTGAAAATATTTTGTTTTATTTAATTATTTGAGCTTAAAGTTTTCAGTAAACTTATGAGTTTGATTATTGTTACCATAGAAATACCGTCTAAAAGTTTCTAATGGCAGAGAATGTCAACACTATGAGTAGGGTGCGTTACACGAAAGCTAACGCACCATTACTAATATGAGTAGGACGTAGTTGCCTAAGTACTTAAGACCTTGCTCCCCAGCTTCGGAGGTGTTTTTGTGAATCAGCCGAGAGATAATGATGCCGTTCTAGGTGGCAAAAACCCACCACCAACGAGTGGGGTGATTTTAGGAGGCATCGAAGGGGTAAAGCGGCGTTTAACCAGTGCCACAGTTGAGCAAAGAATTGCAGCAGTCACGGAAGCCCTCAAGTATGGCAATGTCGGCTTGGAATTAGTGATGCAAGCCTTGCAAGATGAATCTGAGCGAGTGCGTAGGAGTGCCTACTTGCATCTGTGGGATAAGACCGATCCTCAGATTAGAAAGATGCTAGAGAACTATATGCCCACGGATATGGTAGCCTGGTGGCGCTTGGATGAAGCTGAAGGGAACACCGTTACAGATAGTGCCGGCACCAATCATGGCACCCTCATTGGACCAACTCCTATTACTATTGCCCCTGGTAGAATGCCGGGGTTAGGGGGTTCCCTGGCACTCAATGACTTCAACCTAGAGTCCTGCCATTTTGTTGAATTTGTCCTACCTAAAGGGTTGGGTAGTGCCTTGTATTTTGATGGCGATGACTATGTAAAAGTACCCAACGATCCAATCTTAAACTTCGGTACGGGTGATTTATCCATCTGCGCTGGCATCAAAGCTCATCCTCAGGGAATTGATGTGATTCTGGACAAGCGAGTTGAGACATCAGGCCCAATACAGGGGTATAGTTTTAGCCTTTATCATGGCGAGTTACTATTGCAACTTGCCGATGGCATAGGGGCTGGCTGGACGAACTACCTGAGCGGGTTCCGCATTGCCAAAAACCAGTGGCATTATTTAACGGTGACGGTGGACAGAGATCTACCTGACGGGGGGCGGTGGTATGTGGATGGAATTGAGGTGGGTCAACGGTTTAACCCAACTGGGCGACAAGGTTCTCTCAATAACCTAAAACCATTAATAATGGGACGGCGCTCCGATCACCCTACTTGGCCGGGTTTTTTTAAGGGCAGCATGAGCGATATTAGACTGTTCAATCGCGTACTTGAAGCTCCTGAGATTCAAGCGATTTACAAGATGGTCGGCGTTCCAGTGCAAGGCTTAATGGGTAATCGGTAATTGGTATAGCAACCGCTGAAAGTCGGGAATGGGGAATGG
>DNXU01000080.1:14398-16337 GCA_003505715.1 Cyanobacteria bacterium UBA8803
ACGAAGCTCATGGGGGGTCTTGCGCCATTTACCCATTGAACCAGTTGAATGATAATTCCATTGGGATCACTGACTTGAAAGAACCGTTCACCCCAGGGTTCCGTCTCGATGGGAGTTGTAATCGTGACTCCTTCGGCTTTTAACCGTTTATATTCGCGATCAATGTCATTCACCACAAAAACAATCAGCAAACCATCCGCCCGATGTCCGCGCAGGTGGGCTGGCTTAAAGCTTTTTAGCCCAGTTTGTAGAAAGATTAAATTAAATCCTGCATCGGGTCGAGAGAGTGATACAAAGCCCTCGGCTGACATCTCTTCATTGAAGCTAAAGTGTTGTTTGATGAATGTAGCTGATGCGGTGACATCATCCACGTTAAGTGAGATTGCTGAAGCGGTAATTTCCATAGATAACTATTTCCCCATCTCTTCTCAATGTTTCAACCGATAGTGCAGCAGCATGAATCCATTGTTGTAAATCTTGCTGTCAATCAGTTCTAGCGAAGTTAGCTCGATCGCACCCGCCAATAACGAAATACCCGCACCAAGCAAAATTGGGTGGACTTTCAGAATCATCTCGTCGATTTCTGGAAAAAGGGTAGTTGCCAAATTTCCACCACCGCACAGCCAAATGTCTTTACCTGGTTGTTGCTTTAATTTACTGACGAATGCTGCGGGATCGGTTGAAACCAGTTCAACATTTGGATCAGAACTTGCCTTTAGGGTGCGAGAAACAACATACTGTTTCATCTGCGGGTAGGGATTGGTAATTGGTGATTGGTAATTGGTAATTGGTGATTGGTGATTGCGAAAAAGCCAGCTTGTTTTAGTATTACCCATCACCCATCACCCATCACCCATCACCCATTACCCAATATTATTTATTAGCATTCAAAATCGCTTGCTGTCCGGGAGGTGAGGTGGCATAGCCGAGAAAGGCTTGGACTTGGGGACTAGGGGGTTGTTTGTAAACGTAATACAGCGAGCGTTGGTAGGGGTAACTCGCAGCCTCTGGAGTTAAGCCATCCACTGCTACAGTTCGCACCGTCTGTTGATTCGCCACTTGAGCATAAGTCGCGTAGCTGATGCCATCGGTTCTGAGTTGCTGGAGTACTGCTGTGGTTTCATCCTTCGGCCATGTGGTAATGTTGGGCGAACTGCCAAAATTGCCTCCCCGCAGCACGAGTTCTTGAAACCCCTGATGAGTGCCGCTAAAGGCAGGTCGATTAATAACTCGAATAGTTCCCCCTTGTCCTCCCACCTGTGCCCAATTAGTAATCTTCCCTTGGAAAATATCCACCACTTGAGCCTGAGTTAAGCCTTTGCGGAACGGATTTTGATTGCCAACTACGATCGCGATCGCATCCTTAGTAACAGGTAGTGCGACAAGTCCTTGAGCTTGCTCCTGGGGAGTGAGAGGACGAGAGCTAGCGGCGATATCCGCATTTCCGGCGCTAACTGCCTGAATTCCGATATCAGTTCCTCCTGCCTGAGTATTCACCGTAGTGCCGGGAAATTGTTTTTGAAAGGCGGTTTTGAGGGCTTGATTAATTTGTACCATACTGGTGGAGCCTTCAACCCTGATGATCGTGCCGTTGGGTACACTCGTAGGGGGTGCAAAGGCGGTAGGAGCAGTAGGAGAAGAGTTGGCAGGTATGGCTGGACTTTGACCCGTCTGTGGTTGATTGGGGGTATTGGTATTACCTCCCCCCGTTAACGTTCCGAGGTTCAAGCCAGACTTCCGGGTAAACCACCAAAAGCCGCCTGCTAATAAGGCTGCTGTGATTAAGAGAGCTAATATTAGAGTTCCAGTTTCGTTTTTTTGGGACATAACGATAAGCAATTTAAAAAAAGGAAAGATAATATAAGTACCCACTCTACTGCAATCTCACGTAATGGTGCGTTAGCTACCGTATAACGCACCCTACTAAGGGACTGCCAAA
>DNXU01000080.1:16398-32120 GCA_003505715.1 Cyanobacteria bacterium UBA8803
AAACAGCGACTCGCCCCTACAGTTGGATACTTTTTTATTTGGGAGTCCCTAATAGAGCTGTGCGTAAGCCCTAAGCTATTGCTCACAACTCTCAACGAAAATCCCTCTTCCCCTCTCTGTTTCCTCTCCCGTAGTTAACCAGCTCAACGGATACTGACAAATCCCGTATTACTAATCAATTTCTGACCCTGATTGGTGAGTAACAATCCAGCATAAGCTTCCCCTGCTTGCTCGTCGATTTGACCATTTTGTTTAATAATTACAAATAATCGGCGTGTAATGGGATAGTCTCCAGTTTGAAATGCCTGGGCGTTGAGCTGGTTGCGCTGTCCCGGACATTGGGAAAGGGGAACAAAAGGTTCTTGGTAAGGTGGAATTAGTCGATCGGCTTGACGGCCAATGGGCAGAGATCTAACACTGCATTGCGGAACGACTTCCGGTGCTGAAGCGTAGTAGATACTCCCTGGATTATTCGCCACTTCTTGGAGAGCTTGGGTGGTGGTAGAGATAAACTCCACATTGGCACCAAATTCTCCTCCTTCTAAGACATTTTCTACGAAGAATTCGATCGTACCGCCTTCTTTAATACGGCGGGAGTAGGGCTTGATGGGAAAGTCTGGGCCTCCGACTTGCTTCCAGGTGGTAATCTTGCCCGTATAAATGTCTTTAATCTGAGCAACGGTCAAACCAGAAATATTTAAAGTTGGGTGAACTGCGATCGCAATTCCATCAATTGCTACTGGAATTTCTTTCAGGGTAAACCCTCGCTGTGATGCTTGCTGGTATTCTTCTTGTTTAATGGAGCGAGAGGACTGAGCAAAAGCCAGCTGATTTTCTAGTAACATCTTGATGCCAGTACCAGAACCAGGCGCCCCACTGGTAGGGTCGGTGTAGCGCAGGCGGAATTGCGGCCAAACGGTTTGAATTGCTGAGTCTACTTCTTTGCGGATCGGTGCCCAAGTCGTACTGCCGCCATAGCTAAACAGTCCCTCTGGCACATTGGGCGCTTGGGCGAAATTTTCAACCGTATGAGAGGGTTGCGGTTGGCTGGATGGCTTGGGGTCTGGGTTAGACTTCGGGATCAACCACCAGATGCCAGCACCGACCAACCCTACTGTAATCAGGAGGGATAATACTAATACGGTAGTTTCGTTTTTTTGGGACATTTTTTCTCTTTCCCTCTTCTTCCCTCAGCGGATTTTTACAAATCCAGCTTTTTCAATTAACTGTTGAGCCTCAGGGGTTAACAGCCAATTAGCATAGGCTTCTCCAGCTTTCTGCTCTATACCATTATTGTGTTGGACAATTACGAATAATTTACGGGTAATCGGGTAATCACCATTTTGGAAGGCAGTGGCGTTGAGATGATTGCGTTGATTGGGGCACCGAGCGGGAGGGATAAAAGGTTCTTGGTAGGGGGCAATGAGGTGGTTGGATTTGTTAATTAATGGCAGAGGATTGATGGTACATTGACCGACCACTTCTGGTGCGGAGGCGTAGTAGAGACCACCGATGGTCTGGGCAACCTTTTGTAACCCGTCCGTTGTGGAGTAGACAAACTTGACGTTGTTACCGAAATCTTGTTTCTGCAATACATTCTCCACAAAGAATTCTACCGTACCCCCATCTTCTTTACGGCGGGAGTAGGGAGTAATATTGATATCGGGTCCCCCTACCTGATTCCAATTGGTAATCTGGCCAGTGTAAATTTGCCGTAGTTGTTCTACTGTTATGCCCCGAACGTCTAACTCAGGGTGAATAGCGATCGCAATTCCATCAATTGCCACTGGAATTTCTTTGAGGCTAAACCCCTTTTGTTGAGCGAGCTGTTGTTCCTCAGCTTTAAGCGACCGAGAAGACTGAGAAAAGTCTAGCTGATTGTCTATTACCATCTCAATGCCAGTACCGGAGCCAGGGGTTCTAGTTGGGTGGTCTGTGTAGCGCAGCTGAAACTGAGAACAGATTTTTTGAATTACCGGATCTACATCTCGTCGAATCGGTGCCCAAGTAGTGCTGCCACCATAGTTAAACAATCCAGTTGGCAAGTTTTTACAAGTGGATTGTCCCAGTTGATTGTCTCCGTCAGCAAAAATCCATTTATACAAAACTAAGGCACAGACCAATATGCCCAGCGTTCCGAAAAGAGCCAGGACTATTAGCGTTAATTCGTTCAATGGGTTGCGCGAAGACATGGGGGTCAAGAATCCCAGAATGGTAAACTGTGAATTTCTAACCTGATACTTTGGCCGTTTGATCTTTTATTAAATCTTAAAAAAGCTTAAATTACCCTAGCTAGAACCAGGCAAGTCAGCCTAATTTCCCCATTCCCCTTCGGCTACGCTCAGGGTAAACCCATTCCCCATTCCCCATACGGCGTATTTGCGTAAGTCCTGATGATATTACGGGAAAGAAGCGATCGCGCTGCTATAACTCAAAGTGCATAAAATCCTTGGCACCTGCCCAGTCGCCACCCCACTTAAGGCCAGCGCCGGTCATTGCTTCGACGACATCTTTGGATAGGTTGAGGAATCCGCTGGTTCCGTACTTACGCAGAGGATCGGCATCCCGCACTTTCTTTTTTGTATCAAGCTGTTTTTGCTGTTTCTTCAACGCCGCCTTCTTCTGGCTGAGGGACTGCTGGAGCTTGGCTCGTAACTTTTGCTGGGCTTGGACGCCGCTGGAATTCTTTGCGGTCTTCGCGTCCTGCTCGTCTTGCTTTGACTGGGCAATCTGGTCTTCGAGGAACTTGATCTCGCTCGGCAGCGACTTGACCGCGTTTTCTAGATCGGAAATAGCTTTCTCCGTCGCTTGGTAGTTCGCCAGTTCCTTCTCAATCAGCTCCCGGTCTTTTGTGGCTGCTTTGAGATCGGCCTCTTTCTTCTTGAGGTCTCCTTCCTTCTGTTTGATCTCCATCTGTACCTGCTTGAGATCCGCTTCCTTTTGTTGGATGCTAGCTTTCAGCGCAGTTGCTTTGGCCAGATCGTCAGCGGTTGCCTTTTTACCCTGTGGCACAGCCTTGAGTTGCTTGTTGAGTCCATCGCGCTCTGATTTAAGCGTGTTTAGTTGTCCTTTTAGTGTATCCAGTTCGGACTTAACCGTATTGCGCTCCGTCTCCTTGGTCTGCTCATCCGCCTTGAGGTTGGTGAGCCTTTGCTGTAGTCCTGTTGGGTTATAGTCAGTTTTGAACTTATCACTTGCACCTTTGAGTACATCGTAGCCCTGACCTCCTTTTTCCAGGTCGATACCACTGACCAAGCTCATGATCTTGCGGTCTTCCTTATCAGTCAGGTGAGGGTTGTCATTCGGATCGATATCTACTGCTTTACCATCGGCATGATTGCTCCAGCCACCGGCACTAGTAGTGCGTGGGTTCAGTGCCCATAGGCTTTTGACGGGTGCTGTAGTGTAACCTTTACCCTTGAGCGTGTTCTCGGCGACGACTAGCGCTGCTGCCAAGTTTGTATGCGCGGGTGTAGAGAAATTATAGAACCTGGCCGTGGTTATAGATGTATCTATATAGACCATCGGGCGGGGGATACCATGAGCTTTGTAGAGCGGGCACAGGACATCGTAGCGCTGACGGGGTGTACCTGTCGGGCGGCCACTGCCAGCGAAGTAGTGCTGATGGCTGGCATAGTTGTTCCAGTCCTGTTCCCACTGTTGGGCATCGGTCAACACCGCAGGAGCGGGGGCACTCTGGCGCTGGATCTGCCCCTGAACAAAGCTATTTATGGACTGGCGCTGAATTGAACCTAACGCATCTTGTAGCGCTCCACCCTTTGCTGGATCGTAATCTTTGCCATCTTTGCCCGCTGGTTGTCCCTGCCCGACAATGTAGTCATGCCCTTGATGGCCTTTGCCAACTGGTCCGACTTTGGATACTGCATTAACGGATTGGATGACATAGTTTTTAGACCATTGTTCAATTATGGTCTGGTCTAAGCTGGGAAGTTTTGCCTTTGCCTTTGTCTTAAACCAATCATCAATATCTTGAACGAGAGGGGCATATATTTTTTCATACCATCCAGGTGTATAGTTACCACGCAAACGGAAGCCACTCTTGTCCAAAAATTCTTTCTGTTTTGAATCAGGCGTGCCACCTGGCAGTTTCGATATACGCTCCAATTCCTTCAGCTCAAGGTCAAGTTGATAGGCAACAAAAGCTCGAATCCGCTTTAGCTCTGTTGAACCGCTAACATCAGGAATCCCGCTAGAAATAGGTTTTCCTTCTTTATCTTTGACAATTGAACCATCGGAATTTTTCTTAGGTATTGCTAGGGCATTGATAGAATCAAATAAGAATAATCCTTCCAGTCCTCCCGGATTAGTCGGCTTCCCGCCTTTCTCAAGTAAAGATGAAAGTTTCGCCCCTCCACCACTATGAGCTGATAAAATTACCTTATGTCCTTCTGTTTTGACTTGAATTGGTTTATTATCCTTACCCTGCCCCCATACTCCCAAATTATTCAAGACCACAAAGACAAGGCTAACATAAGTAGTAGTATTAAGGTCTTTAAATACGGATTTATTAGAGCCTTGAGGCAGAATGGCAATCATCTGATTGCGGCCACTTGCCAACAATTGTTGTTCAATATTGTCCTTTTGAACATCGCGGACATTATTGATGGAATCTCCTGCATAACCAGCATTATGACCATGTAAGTGCAATAAAACATCTATTGCCTGGGCAGGGTTAAGCTTGCCTGGAATTAATACAATTGCCTGCTTACTGCTGTCTATCTGAATCGGAAGCCGACGAGTTCCCTCATCTTTTTCACCTACTGCTTGTCCTTTATCCCCAACTTTGATTTCTTGAGTATTCGCTCCTTTTTTAGCTCCTTTCCAGCTCAGGGCTATTGAGCGAACATAATCGTTCATAAACGCTTTAATAGCAGTATCTTTCGCGCCCAGAAATTTCATTACATCACCAATTTGGTCTTCATATTTGAGAGCGACCAATTCATTATGGTGTGCATTAACAAATTCGGAGGAAGACTTGCCTTGATCTTTATGCTTTACGGCACGCATGGCAGTAACAAGCCTTGGTCCACCGACAAAGCTACCTGCTTCTTCATCAGTCCGAACTTCTGTAGGCAATTTCTGCAATTTGGGCAAAAGATCAAACATCGCCAGACCTTGAATGTCGCTCAGAGCTTTTTCATTCTCTTTCTTGCATTGGACAGTTGAGAATAAGCTACTTGATGGCAGATCCAAGGCGCTCGTTTCGCTAGATTGACGATTAACTAGTAAGTGGTGAGTATTTCCAGAACTTTGTCGAGCGTCATAGGGCTTTATTCGCCGTTGAACCATCCCCAACTCGTCTTCTTTTCTCTGCACTGATGGCGTTGGGAGTGTTCCTGGCGCATTAACCGGAACATCAAGACCGTTGTAACCAAATCTAGATGCCATCTCCAGTTGTGCAGAGATAGAAATGGTCTCCTGCTGTTGTAGGTTAGACTGCGCCTGTAGGGGGATTTTTAAACGTCGCGGTTGAAGCGGGTTAGGTACTCGTGTCTGATTAATAGAGGAAATCTTTTTCCTGGCAAACTCTCGATTTGACATACCCAGCTTCTCCCATTGAAGAGCATGAAGTACTCATAATCTTAGATGTTTGACACGGTTTGCGCCCCAATCCCACAAAAAACTTGACAAATTGTAGCGAATGCCATAATAAACTGGTTTGCCGAATTCATAAGTTGCCGATCGCACTCCTCTTATTTAACTGGTACAAACTCATAAGGCAAGCTAGGGCGAGAACCCGGTTCAATCTTCACCAACTGAACAGTTTGGTTGCGATCGCCTGAGGGTAAAAACCGAACTGATCCAGCCGCGCCCTCAACGGAAAAGTCGGATGCCGACAAAGCCTCGGGAGTTGTAGAAAACAGCCACCTTTTGCTGCTTGAGCTTTTGCAACATATAATCTGCTAATGCTCGCGCTGCCACATAATCGCTGGGAACGGTACGAAACACATAGCGGCTCACCCCGGAAAGTTTCACAGAGGTACTAATCGGAGAAATCGCTAGCAGTTGCCCAGATTGATAAGTATTAGCTGTTGCTAAAGTGACATCGCTGGCATAATGACCGACAACTCCCAATACTGCCGAGGTTTTTACTAGTGTTGCGGCCACTTGTTTGGCCACATTTGGGTCATTATCATCATTGACGATCGTTACTTTGAGGGGAATGCCCTTAATGCCACCCCCTTGATTGGTTTCATTTTGCGCTTGGGCGACACCCCGCAGGATTTCTTTAGCTGCATTTACATCAGAACCAATGGGCACGGAAGCAGCAATAGTATAAGACTTCTGGTTGCCAATGCGAGCATTATTGAGAGCAATGAGAGTTTCCGGATCGTTGCGATTGCTTTTAAAAGCTGCTTCTAGCTTAGAGACTGCATCCTCGTAATTACCAGCAGCGATCGCTTCAATCCCCGCTCGTTTTTCTGACGTTGCGTCTGCGGGAATTAATAATTTCTCGCCGCTACTGATGCGATCTGGTATGGGTTGATTAGTAGCTGCCTGTTCAGGAGTTATTTGTGGCTCCTGACTATTTTGGCCTGTCGTCCAGATTGTAGATTTAGCCAACCACAACCCTGCGGTCACTAGGAGTAGAGTGACAGCTAAGGAAAGCACCAGAACTGTAGTTTCGTTTTTTTGTGACATGAACCAGTAACGAGAACAAACGTTAGCAGGGGTTCATAGAAACCGAGACAGGAGTAGATAAATCAGGCGAAACAGGGCAGTGACAGCGATCGCTCCAGCTCCGGCTAACACCGATAGAGCGAGGACAGACGGCACAGGGAAGCCAGCGCGTAAGCCTTGGAAGAAGACGACTAAACTAAGGCTGATGCCCGCGATAATTAAAAAATCGAATTTCTCGATAATACGACGGAACTGAGCAAAAATCATCCCTCCCATAATCATGCCCCACAATCCCATGCTAATTCCTGGGACAGGCAGTAAGCTACCGAGAGCAATAAATAGCAACGCCCCTTCAAATCCTGTAAAGGCTGCCCCAGCTAAAATTTCCAACACGGAAAAGGCAAACCGTTTGGGTGGCGCTGGTATTGGGGGAGGATTGGGCGTGTGAATGGGGGATACTGGTGTTGGTTGTTGGGTGGGAGGATGGGGCGTGTGAGAGGTATTTGGTGGTTGAGTAACTGGTGGTGGAGGGGTGGGTTGTAGTGCGAGGGCGTCCAGCACCTCTTGAGCAGATTGAAACCGTTGATTGGGCGCTGGCAGAAGCATCCGGTCTAACACATCTGCCAGGATGTTGCTAACTCGGGCATAACTTCTCCAATTCCAGCTATTGTTGTAGGAGTCATATAAATCCTCTGGTTTTTGACCCGTTAGCAACACAATGGCCGTCACAGCTAAGGCATACAAGTCGGTTGAGGGATAAACTTGTGCCCCCGCCATCTGTTCTGGCGGTGCAAATCCCATGGAATAAATACCTGTTGACCTCCCGCCTGGTGTGCCTGCGGCTCCTGTAGTGACCTGTTTAACAGCACCGAAATCTAAAAGATATAAACGCCCGTTGCGGTGGCGCATGATGTTAGAAGGTTTAATATCCCGATGAATAGTGCCATTCTCATGGACAAATTTGAGAACCTGAAGGATTTCCCGGAGTACCTCTAGGATTGAGGCTTCCGAGAATTTTCCTTTAGTTTGCAGTTCCTCTTCTAAGTTCTGTCCATCAATGAATTCTTGTACCAGGTAAAAAAACTGCTCTTCCTTACCTACTTGGTAAGGGCTAGCGACGCTCAAGGGGAAAAACGCATATAGGTCGGGAATTTGGGGATGAGCGCTACCGAGTTGTTCTAAAACTTCCGCCTCCCGCTCAAATAAATTTTGGGCAATGGTGAGCTGTTGAGGGTTCAAGTCCCCAGCAGGTTGAAACTGCTTCACTACACAATGGCGCATCGTGGGCGTGTAGCGATCGCGTGCCAGAAACGCTGCGCCAAAACCGCCTTTGCCCAACAACTTAGACGGCAGGTAACGACCGGCTAAAATTAGGGGCATACCACAGGCTGTGCAGTATTTCTGCTGTGCCGTCTGGAGCGTTGCTTTGTTATCCAAATCGGCAAAGAAGTTTTGGGGACGGGAGCAACCGGGACGGGTGCAGTGAATTTCCATATTTCACAGAGCATGGGGATTAAATCAGACAGGAGCGCAGCAACTATGTCTTTTCACAGCGTAGACGAAGCACGATGGACGTGAATCGAGTCGCCGTCTAAATAGTAAAATATTGGAAACAGGTCTATTTTATGGCTTCCAATTCTGTAGGAGTGAAACATTCGGGCGATCAGATCGCACATAAAACCCCAAATGCTCATATCCGAATGCAACACGGGTGCCCTCGCGAGCGGATTGGTCAGGGCGATCGCATATCCTCAAGCCATGATGGTGTAACAAATGGTAATTCAAGGAATTGGCAATTTGTCAAGTTTTTTGATGTGATGGGAGTGCGATCGCTCTCAATCATCTAATATTAAGAGTACTTTCTTCAGCTCTAGTGGGAGAAGCTGGTGATGTCAGACCGAGAGTGGCTTGGGAAAAAAATTTCCTCTTTGTCAAGTCCAACGCCCAGCCCCTTGCAGGCACGCCGTTTAAAAGTCCCGGTACAAGCTCAGTCTGAGTCCCAACAACAGAATCAGCCGTCTGTCCAAGAACAACTTGAAAGAGCATCCCATTTTCATCCCAACTTCCTGGAACTCCCCGTTCATGCTCCAGGTACGCCACCTCCACCGCCACCAATTCAGCCTAAGTTAGCTTTTAGGGGGTTAACCAATCGGGGACAGCAGCCAGGTGTGCCAGAAATTAATGAAGTTGGCAGTCAGGATAATTCATCACTAGGACAGGAGCAGACTCTTCAGAGAATATCAACAAACGCACCAGACGGGCAAGATGCAGAGGGCAGCAGCCAGCGTCAGGAAGAAATACCGCAGGTGCAAGCAAAAAAGGAGAAAGTACCCCCGTCTGGTTATAATCTGCTAGAGTTTCCTGTCTACGCCCCAGACACATCACCATCAATTCAAAGACAAGTTCACTTTCCCAGATTAGGGGATAGATGGCAGCAGCCCTCAGTGTCAGAAGTTGATCCTGAAACGAACCAAGGGCAACGGCTTCAGCCATTCAGTCGGCTTCAGAGGGTTGAGTATCCTCCCATTACTGAGGGAGAAGCTATTCAGAAGAAGGGGATAGCTGATGGAGTTGGGATGATTGCTGCGCCTCCTGTGGAAGAGGTAATTGAGGAAAAGCCGAGAAATGGGCAGGAACTTGAACCTCTTGAAGCTAAAACTCTGGCTCAACAAACTACTGAAGTTACCTCGAACAAGGAGCTGCCACTTCCAGTAGAAGCAGGAGCATCCCCATCCCTGGAAGCGAAAAATTTGGGCGATCGCTTTAGAGAAGTTTATCCACAGCAGAAAAATACACAATTATCAAATGCCAAGAGTTCATCCCCAAAAAGTGTCTCTCAAATTGCAACGAGTACGTTAACTCAGAAAGCACCGACTGACACCTCCCAAGGTGTCAATGAAAATCAGCTAGCTGAAACAGTCACTGAGAAAGACAAAGAACAAAAAGCAGAAGCTCCAGCTGAAAGCCAAGTCGCCAAAAGCGAAAGTACTGGTAGTAGCGAGTCCCCTCCAACTCAACCTCCAGGTCAGCCAGCCACCAAATCCACAGGCTTTGCAAATGGTTTTGGTGGAGTAGCTTCAGGCCAAGCTAGTGCCTCAGTTCCTCAAGAGGCAGTAGCAATTATTGCAGAAGATCCAGCTCAGATTCTGGCACAGTTAAAAACTACACCACCAACCCAAGCAGTTGCTACCTACGCTCAAGCCCAAGCTGCTTCAACTCAGGCTCTGGAGAAACAAAGGCAAAACCTTCAAAAAACTATTCCGGAAATTCCTGCACCTACAGGATTGCCAGCTCAACCAGAAACAGAATCTCAGAAAGCTGCAAAACAAGCCCTTGAGCAAGCCGGAACTACGAAGGAACCCTCTGATGTAAAAGCTGGGTTAAACAAATCCAGTGAACCAGGAACAAAGTATGATCCTCAAGTACCAGAAGCACCTCCACCTAAACCTCAGACGGCGACACAACTAGCAGGTGGAAACGTTGAAAAAGAGGGAGAATCCGATCCCGCTCTCAGTCAGAGCGCCCAAAATGCCTTGGCAAGCGTGAACCTGGACACTAGCCAAGTTAGTACTAATGCAGGGGAACGTCCCAACGTTGATTTAGCAGGTGAAGCCGATCCTGCTCAGATCAATGCGGCTCAATCTGAATCTAATCAAGAGGTGCAAGCGGCAAAGGCTCAAGCGGCTGCTGGCATGAATCAAGACTTTGGCGAGAATAAAATCTACCCAGCAGCGAGTCAGGAAACCCTCAAAGCGAATAAAGAACTATCTGCGGTTACTGCTCCAGTAGGGAAGCTAGGAGAAAATCCTGCCCTTCCTGGGGAAGTAGTAGGTAGTTTGAATCAATCCCTAAGCCCATTCTTGAGAGAAAAAATTGGTGCGGAACAGGAAAAATATCAAGCGGCTAAAGATAAGTTTGATATAGATTCAGCTAAAGCTAGAACCGAAGCGGATAACGAAATTACAGGGCTGAACGAAGAAACTAAGCAAAAACAATTAGAGGAACAAAAACAAGCGCAAGCTGAGGTGCAAGGGTTCAAACAGGAATGGGCACATGAGTTAGATATTGCTGATAAAGACTACCAGGAAAAAGCTGGGAAGGCTACCCAAGAACAGCGTGAGAAAATTGGTCAGGAGAAAAGTAAAGGTGAGAAAGAAGCTGCTAAGCACCTAGAAGATGCTGAAAAGAAAGCAGAAGAGGAAAAGCAAAAAGCAGACTCAGAAGTAGGCAAGAAAAAAGAAGATGCAGAAAAAGAGTCGGGTGGTTTTTGGGGTTGGGTAAAATCGAAAGCCAAAGCCTTAATTGATGGACTAAAATCAGCCGTTAATTTTATTTATGATAATTTAAGGAAGGCAGTCAAAGCTATTTTCGAGGCAGCAAAGAAACTGGCACTCGCTGCAATAGATTTAGCTCGTCAGGCAATTGTTGGGTTAATTAAAGGTTTTGGGGAGATTCTCAAAGGATTGGTGAAAGTCGTTTTTGCCGCTTTCCCAGGAATTGCCAAGAAGATTACGGACAAAATTGACCAGGCAGTTAATAAGGCAACGAAGGCAGTAAATGCAGCGGCAGATTTGTTAAAAAAAGGTGTTAGTGCCATTCTAGATTTCCTGGCAAATACCTTGGATACGTTATTGAAACTTGTCCAAGATATTTATAACGGCATTTTCACGGTAATTGGGATGTTAATTAACGGTGAATTTGCTGCATTGCTCAAACGGATTGGTAATCTAATTGAAGCCGCGAAAGCTGCACCGCCTCAATTTGAAACGGCAGGATATGAAGAACTCTTAGGAGGCAATCTCGATCAACCTTTATCACCCGCAGAACTCGCTCAAGCTGGGGTGACTCCTCCAGGTGCAGGGGGTGGTAGTACACCGCAAATGGGTGAAGCTAGTGAATTGCCATCCCCACCTTGGACAGAAAAAAATGTTGGGGTTGATGCTGTTGAAAATAATATGGAACTTTCACCTGAATTATCTGCGGAATTAATGCAGCAGACGCAGGGTGAAGGGGAGGTAATGCTTGAGCAATCCAATGATGAAAGTCGCTCGATGGAGTCAATTCTTGCTGAATCGGGTGGTAAAGAGCAAGAAGGAGGAGAACAACTTGAACAACAATATCCCGATGATGGACTCTCGCCAAAACAACGAGCCGAAATTAAATGGCAATCGATGAAAGAAGGCATTTCCAAGTGGTGGTCGGAAAATTGGCCTACAGTCATTCTAGGAGCCACAGCAGCAATTGGTGGATTCATTGCGCTGAATATCGTCACAGGTGGTGCAATTACCGCCGCACTCCCAGCCATTATGGGTGTTGTTGGGCCACTGTTCGCTGGTTTAACCATTCTACAGCTTGCTGGACACGTTCGCGACTACCTCTCGAAGGGTTGGGAAGGGGATATCCAAGGCGGTGGTAAGAGTTTAGCTAAAGGATTAGCAGCAGGTGCAATTGAACTGATTTCTTGGTTAACCTTCAAGGCGGGTGGTGCTGCGCTTAAGGGTGCTAAAGCTTTAGCCAAGGGTGCAAAAACAGTGGCTAAGGGTGGAATAAACCTGGCGAAAAAGGCGGCTCAGGCAGTTATTAAGGGTGTTAAATATATTATTGAGAAGGGGAAGGTTCTTTTCAAGGGTATTGCTGGTTCTGGGATTGGAAAACAGTTCAAGAAACTCAAGGATTTGGGTAAGGGACTGTTGGAGCGGATGCGGTTTAAGGCTTTCCGGATTCGGATAGCAAATCGATGGTTCCGACTGGAAGGACTGATCAACCCTTGGGTTGTTATTGCTCAAGGTCAAGTTACAGAAGTTGTAGAAGGTACAGAAGGTGCCATCAAAGTTTCTGAAGAGCAGCTTCAAGTACTCAAAAATCTATCTGATGAAGCACGCCAAGTACTTACCAAATTGAAGCAGGAGGAAGTAGATCAGCTGGTTAAATTAATTCAACAATCTCCCAGAGATGCAGAAGATATTTTAAAACAGTACTCTATTAAAGTCAGAAAAGGGAAGGCCGAGATCTCTGAAAATGTAGGTTCCAAGCTGCAAGATAGCTTAGATAACTTCGAGCGTGTAAAACAACAGGGTCATCCTTATGGCTTTAATAAACTTGAGGAGTTCACTAATTTTAAACAAGAACTAAAATCAGCAGTAGCTAGATATACTGTACCCAGTGATGATATTCGGATTCATGGTAGTGCTGTACATAAACTTACACCAGGAGACTTAGATATTGCTATTGTTGTAGATGAAGCAAAGTTTAAGGAACTTGCTCAAAGATTTTTAGTAAATTCTAATCAACCAAAGGTAGCAAACTCAATAAGGGAGGGAATAGAAAAAGGAATCATACCTAGTCGTTGGTTTGCTCCTCGTAATGGAGCAACAGTTATTCAGTCAGTTTATGGGAAAGCTGGTAGTTTTGAGAAAATACAGGTATCCCTAATTCTTAGGGGAAGCAGTTTTGACATAGGTCCTTACCTTCCATTATAGTGCCAATATCTAAAGATAAATTTGAAAGACATCAACTATGACTAATATAAAGTATTTTGAGTCTCAAGTATTCAGTGAATCAGAAAAAATATCATATTCAGAAGCTTTAAATAGAAGCTGGTATGTCGCCTGCCATTATAGCGATAACATCCCAGACTTTGCCGAAGTAATAGGACATGGTAAAGTGGATAGAGTTGTTTATTATAATCGCCAATGGAAAGATGAAGCTTTGTTGAAAAAACACCTTTCCCAATACAAAAACTGTCCTTTTGAAGTGGTTACACCTGCAAAAGAAATCGACGGCAAGTCTGTTCGGGAAATTTATTACTGTAACAGTGCTGGTGAACTTCAAGCAATTACTGAGGAATATCTTAATTTTTCGGGCGATATTCTGATGGAAGTCCGAATGGACTCAAATAGAAACCTTTACGAAACAATAGAATATGAATATGACGCATCAGGTGAACTCAGTATAGTCCGAGAGTGTGCCCCAGATGGAACTGTGATCTTAGAAGATGAGTACAATGATTGATTTAGTATTAATCACAATAATTAGGAGCGCACGAACTGTATGTCGAAGAGGCTCCCCGAATTCTACATTGCCACTGACATTGAAGCAGATGGTCCAATTCCGGGACCATATAGTATGATTTCATTGGGTATGGCGGTCGTAAGCAAGCCAGAGCTTTGCTTCTATACTGAACTGCGACCTATCTCTGACAAATTTATTCCTGAAGCCCTCGCCGTTTCAGGTCTTGATCGGGAGCGTTTGCTCCAAGAAGCACCTACTCCTGAAGAAGCAATGACTGCCGCTGCACGCTGGATAAATGACCTGCGAAAATTTGGTCGTCCTGTATTTCTGGCAGCACCAGCAGTGTGGGATGGAATGTTTATTCATTGGTATTTCATGAATTTTACAGGGAAGAGTCCGTTTGGCCAGACTGGATCGGGAATTGATCTGCGGAGCTACTGGATGGGAATGCACGGATGTGAATGGGTAGAAACTCGTAAGGGGAAGATCAAGTACGAACTTGGAATTAATGAGTTGCCCCACACTCACCACGCAGGAGAAGATGCTATCGAGTTAGCAACCGTCTTTGAAGCAGTTCTGAAGAAAAACTACAGGATGGACTGAGTAGTACATCCCTGTTCACTTTCTCCACTACTTTGGGTTTAACCACTTTCTTTCTTTAGTGGCACAATGACAGAAAAGACTGAAAATTGCCACCTGAATAGCTTCCTAACACTACACGACGACTCAGAATTTCCCCTAACCGTGCGTGCAGTAAACCTAGCATTGACGAAACAGGATGATAAAATCAGCGAGTGCCATCTGATCTTTCAAGTCACTCCAGAACTCTACCAACGCATCGATACAAAAACCTTATTCAACCTCAAACCTGAAATCCGCAGCCCTCTCTCTGGCGGAGTCTTTCACCCTTCACTTGATATCAAAATCGAAGCCAGTTTAGATCCTACATTGCTACCGAAACTAGCAGAACATGCTAAAGATGCTAACCAAGCAGCAACCTACATCCAGTACCTCAGTCGAGAACAGCCCAACCACCCCATACTATCTACCTATAGTTGGTACGCTCTGCAAGTAAAACAACAACAGGAAACAGGAGAAACGGACTACCGCACTCTATGGGCTTATCTCAAGCCGTCTTTCATCACTCAGGATGGCATTGACAGGGAAAAGCTGAATGAAGCAATGGCTAATTTTGCCCAAGAGTGGGCTGATCCGAATGGCTCAGGACTATCCCAAGCTGTCGTTTCTCAGGCTATTGAGGAAATGACTAAGAGCTTTGAAGGTTTGACGAATAGTATTTCAGAAATGACTGAAGAGGTTGTTTCGGAAACTATTGAAGAAATGACCAAAGCTTTTGCAGAGTTAGCTGATAGCATCTCAGAAATTACTGAAAAAATCAATGCAGAGGAAAGCCTTTTTGAGACAATTATCAACTTCTTCAAAGCAGAGAATTGGCAATTCCAGCAAGTTCAAGAGCAACAAGCCTTACGCCTTGCTTTTCAAGGTGAAAATGGCAAATGGGACTGTTATGCTAGAGCCAGAGAAACACAGCAACAATTTGTATTTTACTCAATTTGCTCTATCAAAGTACCAAAACCCAAGCGTCGGATGTTGGGAGAATTCATCGCTAGAGCTAACTATGGAATGATTATTGGTAATTTTGAATTAAACTTTGACAATGGAGAAATTCGCTACAAAACCAGTATTGATGTCAAAGGCAACTTGATCACGTCAGAAACATTTAAACAATTGGTTTATACTAATTTATTAACCATGGATCAATACTTACCTGGGATTACGTCTGTTATCTCTGGAAAAATGTCACCAGAAGAAGCGATCGCCCAAATAGAAGCTCCAGTAGAGTGAGGCATTTTCAGCACTTCTCAATGGCGCTGGTGTTAAGTGCGATGATCGCAACTCGACAAGGAAACTGAGGATTCTAATTCCGATATCCTGTTGATCTGGGCACGACTGATACAACTGGGCCATATATAGCGTTTTTATTTGATAAGTAAACATCTGTAAGATCTAATATCTGTAAGGTCTAATATATGTAGGGGCGGGTTTAG
>DNXU01000080.1:32169-33148 GCA_003505715.1 Cyanobacteria bacterium UBA8803
CAGTCGAAACCCGCCCTGCGACTCTTAACTATGAAAAACTATCACTTGGCTGACAGGGTGACCACCCCGTCACAAGCCATGCCAGATGGGAATTGAAAGAGCTGATTTTCACCCCCTGAACACTGGAATTCTGGTGAACGCCATTTGTCCAGATTGGGTGGCAACCGATATGGGAGGTACAGGCGGACGGACCTGTCGCAGACGGGGCAGCGGGAATCGTGTGGGCAGCCACGCTTCCAAAAGATGGACTGACGGGAGGCTTCTTCCGAGATGGGAAACCGATTGCATGGCGAAGCTAGCCTGGATGCGTTCGCTTGAGTACAGTTGTAGGATGAATACAGAAATTGCTCAAATTGTTAGCGTTTCCAGCGAAACTTGCGGTCTGATTCTTTGATTGGTACATCATTAATACTGGCAAAGCGACGCATCATCAACCCATTCTGGGCAAATTCCCAATTTTCATTGCCATAGGAGCGATACCAGAAACCAGAATTATCGTGCCACTCATATTCAAACCGCACCGCAATACGGTTATCCATAAAGCACCAAAGTTCTTTCCTCAAGCGGTAATCAAGTTCTTTTGCCCATTTACGTCTGAGAAATTCAATAATGGCAGTTCGTCCTCTGAAAAATTCAGCCCGATTTCGCCACTCCGAATCTTCGGTATAAGCCAGGGCTACTCGTTCTGGATCACGAGTGTTCCAGGCATCTTCTGCGGCTTGTACTTTCACTTTTGCAGTTTCTAAAGTAAATGGTGGCAAGGGTGGTTTCGTTTCCATACAAGGATTCTCCTAATGAGGGATGGGGGATGGTGAAATGCTAAAGCTTTTCAAGCATCCCCTCTCAAGTTTCAGAACTATTGGAATTGGGTTGCTCGCCCAACTGTACCGTTCGTTCGGTACATTAGAGTCATTGCGATTCAGAAATGATCCTCAATGAACCCCTAAACCATCGTACTCATACCGAGTTGCATTCAAAG
>DNXU01000015.1:0-164 GCA_003505715.1 Cyanobacteria bacterium UBA8803
TGAGACTCAACTTCAGTGGTTTCACGTACCAAAGAAGAGGTAACGAGTGAACCGTGCATGGCAGAGAACAAAGAACCACCAAACACACCAGCAACTCCCAACATATGGAAGGGGTGCATTAAGATGTTATGTTCAGCTTGAAACACGAACATGAAGTTGAAGGT
>DNXU01000015.1:386-1764 GCA_003505715.1 Cyanobacteria bacterium UBA8803
TCTAAGGAAGCAGCTTCCCAGATGGGGTAGAAGTGTAAGCCGATGGCGTTAGAAGAAGGAACAACCGCACCAGAGATGATGTTGTTGCCTAACATTAAGGAGCCAGCTACGGGTTCGCGGATACCATCGATGTCCACAGGAGGAGCAGCGATGAAAGCGATGATGAAGCAAGTGGTAGCGGTTAACAGGGTGGGGATCATCAGGACACCGAACCAGCCTACATAGAGGCGGTTTTCGGTCGAAGTGACCCACTCACAGAACCGATCCCAGATGGAGGCGGTTGCGCGACTTTGTAATGCAGTTGTCATGGTTCGGATGATTGCAGTAGGTATAGATGAGATGAATTAAGGTTGATAATCTTTACCTTGACTTAAGAGTAGTTTACATTCCTTTACAAAATCAAGGGGGTGAGATTCATATATATTAATCGGTGTGATTAGGTTGGCTTATCAAAGGTCTAATCTGTTTAGGAAGAAGATTCCAATCCCTCATTCTCTATTTCACCAATAGGCAACAGCAACGTATGGTCAATCTGCTGAGCCTACGGCGGTAATAGCTGCTTCTAGGGCGATCGCTACATGAGTCCAATGGGTGCCACCCTGACAAAATACAATATAAGGCTCCCTCAAAGGCCCATCTGCGGAAAACTCGGAAGTGCTGCCATCAATAAATGTCCCGCCAGCCATGACTAACTGACTCTCATAACCGGGCATGGGGGCTGGTACTGGATCGAGATAAGAGCCAATGGGAGAATTTTGTTGGATTGCCCGACAAAAGGCAATGAGTTTTTCGGGCGAACCTAACTGAATTGCTTGAATTACATCTCTACGAGGTGCCATCGGTAGGGGATTGACTGGATACCCTAGTTGATCAAAAATATAGGCAGTTAAATGATTGCCTTTCATCGCCTCTCCCACCATTTGCGGGGCGAGAAATAACCCTTGAAATAAGAGCCGATTTTGCTCAAAGGTTGCCCCTCCCGAACTGCCAATTCCTGGGGCAGTTAGGCGGCAGGTAGCTGCCTCTACTAACTCTGCTTTCCCAGCAACGTAACCTCCGGCAGTAACAATTGTACCGCCCGGATTTTTAATCAGAGAACCTGCAATTAAATCAGCTCCAACAGCCGGGGGTTCTCGGTCTTCAATAAATTCACCGTAACAGTTATCAACAAAACAAATAGTGTCGGGATTTTGTTGTTTGACTAAGCAGACAATTTTCTCGATATCAGCAATAGAAAGACTGGGACGCCAGGAATAACCGCAAGAACGCTGGATGGAAACTAGGCGAGTGCGATCGCTAATCGCTTTTCCCAACGCTTGCCAATCGACTTCTCCTTTTACCGTCAAGTCTAACTGATGATAATCAATACCAAACTCCT
>DNXU01000015.1:1790-2164 GCA_003505715.1 Cyanobacteria bacterium UBA8803
AACCCAATCACTTCTTCTAAAGTATCGTAAGGCGCACCCGCTACCGCTACCATCTCATCCCCAGGACGCAGTACCCCAAACAGACAACAAGCGATCGCATGAGTTCCGGAAACAAACTGCACCCGCACTGCTGCTGCCTCGGCACCCATAACTTCCGCAAATACCTGGTCTAAGGTTTGACGACCTAAATCATCATGACCATAACCACTGACACCAGCAAAGTGATGTGTACCTACCCGATGGCATCGCAAGGCATCCAGAACTTTTTTGAGATTGCGCTGAACTGTAGTGTCAATTTCATAAAAAAGCGGCAAGAGAGCCTTTTGGGCGGCTTGGAGCTGTTGGGAATTGCTCATTGGTTGTTGGTTGTTGGT
>DNXU01000015.1:2256-12071 GCA_003505715.1 Cyanobacteria bacterium UBA8803
TGGTTGGTGGTTGGTGGTTGGTGGTTTTTGTCGCTGAGGGAACTGCTGCTATATGGTTTTTCTTTTGCCTTATTTTCCGCTGAATATAATCCGATCGCCTCTATACTCCAGAATTTGCTCTCCAACTTTTACCTGCCCATCCCAGCCATTCCCCAACACTTCCACCTGAGGAGGTGTACCCTGCTGCACGGTCATCACCACAAAAAAGCGATCGCTACCACTAGCCCGCAGTACTCTCCCGACCTGGCTTTTTTCAGAAGTTAGCCGCACTTTCTGCGGTGCCACAAAGGTGCCCTGCATTGTTGCTCCAGAAGCAGCTTGAACTGTAAAGCGCTGACCGTCAATTGCTAATTCTCCGTCTATATGCATCAGCCAGGTTTTGTTAGTCGGCTTATCTTCACCCACAAACCGATCCACCACTACAAATAAACCCGGTGTTCCTGATAAACCGCTATAGTCCACTCCAAACGATCGCTGCCAGTTATATCTTTGTAAGCTTACCACTCCAGATCCGTCAGATTCTGCTTGGAAGAAAATCGGTTGTGCCCCTTGGTAAGCCTGTTTCTCTTTAGCCAAGACCACATTTTCATCCTCCTGTTTCCCCGTCGCTGGCCCTGCATCCGCCCAGCGCCCCCCCAAACCCCAAATCCGGAAACTCCCTGCATCGGGAAATGACCAAGATTGGCCTAAGGGTTCTCGCTTTAGGTAAATACTGGCAACAAAATCGCGATCGCCTTGCCATTGGTTCCGAAACGCATAGAAACCCTTTTGCTCATCCACTACTATGCGATCTAATATCTCCCCTGGATTTTGAGGTATGATGTCCTCCCGATATCCTGCCAAGGCAAAAGCGGCATCGTGAGGGGTATACTCTCCAACGCCAAAACGTCGATCTCCTTGCCAGCCAAAGTAACGGTTAAAACACCACAGCACTCCAGGTAGGAACCGTTCCGGTACAGTTGCCAAACCAAGAGCAAACAAAGAACCATCCGGCCCTATACGATGACGACCATAAGTTGGCAAAGCAACCTGACCGCCTTGACTCACCATGCGCATGACATAATGCGCTAAGAACCATTCCCCACTTGAACCTTGAACGAGGTCTTTACCCAAGACGTTCTGATACGCCTGCAAAAACGGCAAAATAGCATGAAACGACTCACGAGTATATAGATCCCCCTCCGTACCAAATCCATGCTCGCCAATTGCCACACTCATATAACGTTTAATATTACGCTCAGCAATTTTGAGCAAGCTGTGCAGCTCCCTTCTGGTTCTTCTCAGATTTGGTTGGCTCGGAGGGCTTTCCTCTAACTCCCCCACCAAAAACTCATCAGGTTCTGCCCAAATAGCCAACGCTGCCAAACCCGCACTACCACGCGCCCTAGCATTCCAGTTACTCTGGGGTTGAGGATTCCAACCTCGATCTGGTGTGCCCTTAATTAAGCTGGCTGTTTGCTCCCCTAACCAACGGGTCACCTTCCGCAAGCGCTGCTCGTTCCAGTTGTTATAACATAGATCGTAAGCTAAGGCTACGCCAGCAACTACAGAGGACTGCTCTAGCAATCTTGGACGAGGTTGGTTTATAGAGTTCACTACCAGCTGCCATGCTGTTTCTGCTCGTTGTTCCTCCCCGTTCAACAGTGCTAGAAAACAATGACCGGCTGCGTGAGAACCAGCATTCGGACCATAGCCATCGTAGTAAATTTGGCTCGTTAGACTTTTCTGGAGTTGGGCAAGGATGGCTTGACCTGTAGAAGTTTTCGCTTTCTCTCGCAAAGCTGGGAGTTGGTGTGGCCGAAAGATGAGACGGGGATGCTCTCTCGCACGGATCGGACGATGGTTAGGTAACTGTCTGGGCCAGTGAGGACGAATAGTGCCATTCACTTCCCCGCTAACTGGTTGATTTGCAAAGGTTCCCGCATAAGTGCCGATCAGCTGGTTCTGATGTAACCTTAACTGTATGTCATAGTTAGCTTCTCCCACCAACCGCATCCAAGGATCGGGACTCGTGGTGATCTTGACTTGCAGAGGCCACAGACGCTTAGGTTCATCTGAAGCGATCGCCTCCACCGTACCTTGATGATCTCCTTGATTAAAAGTCGGAGCAAAACCCCAAACCTCCTGCTCGCAGCGAGCGGACTCACAAACCAAATCTAAGGTAATGTCCTGATAGACACGCTCTTCCTGATGTGGCATCCATAACCCCCGTTTTAGGGTAAGGCGAATATCCCCTGAAAGAGCTGCATTATCAATTACTTGTGCAGCAGGAGTATTAGAGCCGCTTAAGAAAAATATTAGAGGTAGGGTAAAGGTATGATACCATTTCACTTTTGTTGATTGTTGATTGTTCCTGATTAGGAAAGGTGGGATTTCTCGATTTACATTGAATCTCGGTATTTTTGGAGTAGTTGAGGGATGTAGTCATAGCCATCAACACCAATCACCGCAATAATTTTAGAGCGCTGCTGTGCTAATATAGCTTGGCAGGCTGCTGCTCCAATTTGACCTTGCAAAATTGTTAGTAAGCCTGCTGGTTGACGCCAATCATCAGCTCCAATTTGCTCTAAGAGATAGGCTCCTAAACTGCCTGTGTAGATCGTTGTTTCTAGGTCTTGCAGGCTGTAGGATGCTTGGGATAGGTAAGCTAGGTTAATGCCTTGGAGGTATAAATCGCCGGAAAATTGGGCGGCTTGCCAGCCTTGTTCTAAATAGGCGATCGCTTTTTCTGGCTGTTGAATCACGACATAGGCAATTCCTAAACTGCTCAAACATAGGGCTTGGCTTTGCCGATCGCCTAATCTTTCTAATAATTGCTGGCCTTGTTCGAGGTAATTAATGGCACTCTCATATACCTCCGGTTCTATCTGCTGGCTGTGCTGAGCTTGGAATACCTCGCTGTAACCTAAATTGGCTAGGGCATTGGCTTCGCCTAACCGATCTCCGGCTTGCCGAGCTAGAATTAATGCTCGTTGGCTGTAGTTAATTGCCTCGGTATAATTTTTATTTCCGACACAAGTTCGGCTAAGGTGATTGAAGTTGGCAATCTCACAATGGCGATCGCCTTCGTTACGAGCAATGTCTAAAGCTTGCTGGTGGAAGGCTTTGGCGCGATCGTATTGACCTTGTGCCCGTAGGGAATAACCCAACAAGGTTAAAATCCGGGCTTTCTCTTGAGTCCCTTGTACCCGCCGTAAGGGTTCATCCAGGTAATCCAAGGCGTTGCGCAGGTATTGACCGCTTAAGCTGGCAAAAACGCCACCGTAGAGAGGGAAGTACTCTCGAACAGCAAAGGCACGGAGAATTTGTAGGGTGACTTGAAAACAACCATTTACTAAGCGATCGCGCTCTGCAAAGGAGATCTGGTTTAAGGCACTGGCTAACTGCGACCAAAGGACGGCAAAGACGATGAATGTAGAAATCGACAGCTTTGCTCCTACTTTGGAGTCATACACCATTTTGTCGAACCAATTCACCAACCCACGCTGGAGGTACTGAAGTAGTAAAGCCAACTCTACCCAAGCATCAAGTGCCAGACTGGGTTGACGAGCTAGCCATTCATCAAGCGGTTGATTGTAAGCTATAGCTTGAAACAGGGACTGCGGTAGGGGACTGTTGACTTTTTTCGCCCACAGCATCCAAGGCCCGCGCTGTTCGGGCAGCCCCCCAAATCCTAGAGATCCTTGACTTTGATCGTAAATCCAGCTGACCAAGTCATTTTCCAAGCGCCCCCAAGAGGCTAAACCAGCGGTAATGCCTGTCGCCAACTGCCCGATTTCTTGGGCACTATCAGAGTCGGAACTACCTATCCCTTGTTGTAGCGTTTTGGCCAACTGAGCTAGTTGTGATGAGTTGAGTACCTGCTGTTGGTTAGGGTCAATAACTCGGAGTAAGACCGTGAAGCGATCGGCTGGATCGGCAGTAGTGATGGATTGAATTGCTGTTGCGATCGCTTCAGAAACCCGATTTTGGCTTTGCACCCGCTGCCATTCACTGCTTATGGTGTTCAGTGCCCTCATTATCCGGGTTGCTTTGGCTTGTTTAATTTCACTGACTGGATTATCTACCTGCTGCTGAGTACTGCTAGTGCGTTCTGCCAAGCAACGCTCAAACATTTCCCCACTACCGCTGCTGACTTTTGACACCAGCGTTTGATAGACCTGCTCTTTCGAGCGAATCTTCCCCTTCAGAGTTGCTTCCACGATTTCGTCAATGAGCTGGAAGTAGCGATCAATACTATCAGTCATAAATCCTCAATTCCTTGCCGTTGTTCCCGTTCGGCTGACGCTCACGGCGGAAGCCTGTTCAGGAGTTCCCGACTTCTGCAAGAAGTCTGAAGTCTAATGATAAGTATCTCTTGCTAAGTTGACAAAAATTGTGACTAAACCTATAATCTATACTTAATTAACGTGGGTAGCCTAATCCAATCTGGCCTGTGTCAAGAGCCGAGTACGTCAAACGCCGGATTAGGAGCGGAGGAACCAAATTTTGGGGCTAATCTCATAGATTCAGAGAAAGACACCTTCCAGTCTTAGCCCGTCAGCTAACTCCGTCGGCAGTGGGAGGAGTACCTTTGACAAAAGCTTATTTAAGTTATTGTCTTTGGGGTCTCCAAAGCAAACGCCTCTATAACTCTGGTTATAGGTAGCGTTGCTTTCCTGACCCACCTCATCAACCGCTACAAAGTAAGAGAGGGTAAGACATTGAACTATAAAGACTGGATTTTGCTCAAGAAAAAACAATTACACGGCATTGCCTTTGACTACGCTGACCCGTCTGGGCACATTCTCCCCGAACCCTTTTGCTTTTATACCCTCAATAAAGCCTTGAGCTACGGTAAAACTGGCATCAAGCCAACTATCCAGTCTAGGGTATTACTCAACAGGAGCAAGGAATCTGTTACAGGAACAGCAATTGACTAAGCAATCGTACCGCGTGCAGCGCTTCTTGTCAAAGATCGCTTCTCAAGTAATGGCAAGGCTGGATTCAGGTTAGAAGCCACGATCTGTCGTCTCCCCTACTCTCCATCATGAAACTTAGTAAAAAAGACATTCAACTCATTAATTTTTTGCAAGACAAGCTTATGGTCTCAGCGTCCGGCATTGCCTTGGCTCTGAGATGTCGCCAAAAGAATTGGGGTTCCTTACCCATAATCCTATGGCAGTACGGTTTAGTTTCCCTACAGCAGCTAGATCAGATTTGGGAATGGCAGCAGACAGTTGAGCTGGATTGAGAGAAGTTGAACAAGTAGGGTGTGGAGCGTAGGGAAAATTGACCAACACCTTACATCCCACACCCATGAGGCTATCCAGGAAGTTGACCTTTCAGGGCTTCAAGGGCTTGCCAACGCCGATCTGTATATGGTGTCGTGGTGTTATCGCTAATAGGGATGCCCGGGCAGTTAGAGTCGCACAACTGCCTTGGGGGAATTGCCAAGCACAACTGCTCGTAGAGCCAAGTGTTTGGCTCAAAATGACCATCGGGTGGCAGGGTTTCCACCAAATCTTCCAATAGAGTCTCTCGCTCTAAAGGGCCTGTATCTGGTTGGTTGGCGGACTCGTCTAACCAAACCAATTCCGATACATCAAGGCTTAAACGGTGGTTGTACTGTTGCAAGCAACGGTCACAGGTCAAGGTGATAATAGTTTCAGCTTTAGCCAATACCTCAAGATAGTTCCCCTGATGGGTTAGCTGCAAGCGCCCTCGCACTGGAGTCAGCGTCTCTAGACCCTCAATACACTCATTGATATCAATGATATGGGTATGCTCTGGTAATTTGAGCAGAAAAGGAATATAAATTGCTTCCATGATGTTTATACCTGACGGCTGAATGCTTACCGAGAAACTACCCACAATGTTTGAATCATTCATCGTATTGGCGAGAGCGCAGGCGCACGACTAGACGCCGATCTGGTTCTTGTCCCCGACTTTGAGTCTCTAAATCTTCACACTCTTTTAAAAAAGTATGAATTTGACGGCGTTCGGCAGCCGAAAGAGATTTAAGTTCAAATTCTTTACCCGTCTCTCGAACTTTTTGGGCAGCATGTTCTGCTAGAGAGCGAAGTTCCTCTTGACGCTGGAGACGGTAGCCGTCAAGTTCAATCGTATAAGCTGCCTGCAAATCTTTATCTTGAGCCAGGTTGAGAATAGAATTAGCCAGGTACTGGATCGCATCTAGAACCGCTCCATCTGGGCCAATCAGGGTTTCAATTTTTGCCGATGTCAGTTGGGTTTGATCGATAATCAACCAGTAGCTTGGCTTATCTGCTTGTGACTCTTCAGCGTCTATCACCTTAACATCGGCAGGCAATCTCGATAAGCGCAGGAGTTCTTTAAGCCACTGCTGACCCCGCTGCTTTAGCTGATTGCTCATAACTGTTGTGAAAATAGGGAAAGGGGGGAGAGATGAGGGATGAGGGTTAGCATCATTTTAATGCCGAGAGTTGTGAGTGATCGCCTAGGTGTCTAACTAGAGGCTTTTTTCTTGGAACGCTTGCGTTCAAAAGGCAGTGCCTCTCGAGTATCTCCCGTTTTGGCCTTATTTTCCTCTTTTTCTTGTTGTTCTACCATCTTCTGAAGGTTTTCTGGCAATGGTTCTCGCATCAGAAGAAAGGTCTGGATGGTCTGGAAAATATTAGCAATCACCATATACATCAGTACACCAGCAGGCAGGGGGAAGAATAAGAACATCCCGGAAAATATGACCGGGGTAATTTTATTCACCGTATTTTGCTGGGCTGAGGCATCAGTATTGGTATTCTGACCCGTAAGGACTTGGTTGAGATACAAGCTAATGCCAAAGAAAAGAATCATCCCTACTACATCCCAGTGGATGGTGCCATCTTCGTCAAAAGCACCCACCCGCCCTAAGGCATCAATGAACAGGAATCCTCGATTGGAAGCTAGACCAGTAATTTTACCTGTGAGGGTTACTTCTCCCGGCTGTAAGGCTTCAAGACTGCCGTCCTCCTCCAGCTGCAATAGCTCTGCCCCTTTGGTCACCTGCCATTCAGGTACAATTTCCGTGTCTGGGTACTCAGCCAATAAGCCTTTTAGAGGTTTACCCTCAACCGTTTGAAATTCTACTTTAGTCTTTTCACCTACTACTAAGCGGTTGCCTCCAGGCAGGATAGCCGCGACTGGGGCGTGTACTCCATCAGCGATGTAAATATTTTGGGGTTTGGTCGCGAAGGCTTGAGGTTGGATGAGCTCCATTTGCTCTCTGGGAAAGATTTGCACGTTAACGGTATAGTTAACGTCAGAAAATGGCGACCCCCGTAAGGTAGCAAATAGGGCAAAAAGAACTGGCATCTGCAACAGGACGGGCAAACACCCAGCCAGAGGGTTGCCAAACTCTTGGAAGAGCTTGCCCATTTCTTCCTGCTGTTTAACCTTGTCATTTGGGTACAGTTTTTGAATTTCTTCTTGCCGCTTTTTCATCAGCGGTTGGGTAATTCGCATACGCCTCATGTTGCGAATGGAGCCAGCATTGAGGGGATAGAGGGCAAAGCGAATAACCAGAGTCAGCGCCACGATGGCGAGACCATAGCTTGGCACAATCCCGTAAAAGAAATCCAGGATTGGCAGCATGACGTTGTTGGAGAGAAACCCGATACCAAAATCCATTCGTGTGAAGTAAAATTAGGCGCTGTAAAGTTTTCTGAATCTAATCTATCTAATATTTGTCCCAACAGGAGTAATGAGAGAGAAAGGATGAACGATAAGGCTTAAAAAACCGAGTACCCACATTGTCCAAACCCAATTACCAACTTGTCTCATCCTTCATCCTTCATCCCTCATCCCTACTAAGCCTTGACTGAGTCTAGCGGCTTTCCAGTTCTGGACGCTGCTTTTTCAGCAATATAGTCATAGATTTCGCGAAATCGAGGAATTGCTCGCAGTTCCAAGCGGCTACCGTCTTTTAGTACGACCACGAGATCTCCCCACATACCCAGACCACGGGGAACTTTTCTGATTTTGGTAACCTCTGAATAAACGATGTCAGTGCGATCGCGTCCCTGCCAGCCGCCAGTGATGGAGATGCGGCGATCGGTAATGCGATAGCGCAGCCATAAAGCCCGTACTATCGCTCCTACGGTCAAGGGCAAGCAAATGATCGTGAAGCCCAACAGAATATTAATAATCAGATCCCCTAGGTGAGGACCGCCCTCGTAAAAAGTTTCTTCTTTAATGCCCATTGAGTACCTCAGCTTCTACCAGCAACTGCTCTAATTCTTGCAAAAATTGTGCATAATCGCACCCTACTGCTGTGGGTCGCACCACTAAAACTAGTTGCCAGCCTGCTGATAGTCGCGGCAACAACTGGCGTAAAGCCGCCCGAATCTGCCGCTTAATTCGATTGCGCACCACCGCCTTTTTACTCACTTTTTGGCTGATGGATATGCCAATAAGACTCGGTTGCTTCTGCCGATGCCTTGGCAATGACTTTCTAGGATCGGGGGACAAGGCAATTTTTTCTCCAGCTTTCCCCTGTGACGCTATTGCCGAGCTGCTGCGTTCTGACTCAGTGACTTGGAGTGGCAAGTTGGGGGTACGCGGCAATTGCCGCAGAACCCGCAAAGTAAAATAACGCCCCGAGCGACGATTTCCGCGCTGGTAAACCGCTTGGAAATCTCGCCAGTGCCTGAGTCGATTCGCTTGAGGCAATACCACCACCAAACTCCCAAGGTTATAACCAATAAAGATGCTCGGTGCCAAGATCGAGGAGAACTAAACTGAAAGCCGATAACGGCCTTTACTGCGACGGGCTTTAATTACAGCACGACCGTTTTTAGTACGCATCCGGGCGCGAAAACCCGATTTTCGTTTCTGTTTGCGGTTGGTGCCTTCTAAGGTACGTTTTGTCATAACAAAATCCCGCTAGGAACCCCATCCCCTAAATAAGAATGGTAGGAAAGCGGGGCGGGTTGTGCCGCTTTCCTAGCTTTTTCTCAACTCCACCTGCCTAGAAGGCAGGAAATTTTAGCTTGGCAGGGACTCCAATGAATTTTAATCCCAACCACAGCCCGATCGCCATTTCCTAAGACTGCCAGTCCTTTAAGGGGACTAGGCGACGATCTCCTATATTAACACCTTAATTAATCGTTAAAATCCACGTCCCCAGGTAACGGGGCAGAGGCACGTCACCGGGCGTCCAAGCCCTGCATTCAAAATAGAACGTCCCACCAAAGGGTGGGTTTTTCACGTCAGAGAGGACAATCTCAACTTTATTCCCCGCTTCGATTGGTTGTTCCAAATAAATCCGCAGCAGGTGGTTCTCTTGATCCCAGTTCACCTCAGAAAGGGGCATAGATTCGCCCTTGACCCTTACCTCAATGCTGTCGGTGTCAAACTTGCCGTTGTAGTAATCTGGATAAACAATATCAAACTGGGCAACCCCTAATTCCATCTTCTTGGCAGGAACCCTCAAGCGATAACGATCCCAGTTGCCAGCGCGACCGCCAAAATCTAAGTAGTATCTCAGGAGATTTTCCCGTTGGACACCGCTAAAGATCGTCAGTCCGGGATTGCTGTCAGCCCAGACACTGGTTGAGACACCGGTTATTAAGCAACTGGTAACTGCTAGCGCCGAAATGAGGCGTCGTATAGAAACTTTCGGAAACAACATAGGCTTGCTACGCTTAACTCTAGGATACTGACGTTTGTTACTAAACTTTACTGTTCTTGACTTTAACAGAGACTATAGCAGAAGAGGTAATATATACCACACTCCTGCACAGAAAGAGACGTTGGAGATAGTCAGAAAGTGCCTTAGGGAGTTAGGGAGTGAGGGGGTGATGGGGTGATGGGGTGAG
>DNXU01000382.1:0-6169 GCA_003505715.1 Cyanobacteria bacterium UBA8803
GTCGAGTGCCTTGATTAACCTGGGTGATGTCCATGTATCCCACGCCTCCCCTATCGGGGTAGGACGTGGGACTTATAGCCTCCCCCAGACCCCCACCAAAAGTTAAACTATACAGGTAGCATCACCCGCACGGTTGTTTGTTGATTGAGCGTACTATCAATCGTTAATTCCCCACCCAGAAGTTGGGCAAGACGTTTGCTGATAATTAATCCTAGTCCGGAACCTTGCTGTTCGTAGAGTTGGCGCTCAAATTGGCGATAAGCGCCTAACTCAGCAATTTGATTGGCACTCATCCCTCGTCCTAGATCGCTCACGGATAAGGCGTAGAACAATGTGGCTGGATTACCTCGACTCACAGGCGTGCCAATAACCCGGACTGGCGTGCCAGGGGTTGAGTACTTAAAAGCATTATTACTCAGTTCTTCCACAATTTTTGCCAGTCTAACTTTGGCAATCTGAACGCTAGAATCTTGTAAGTCTAACTGTAAGTCGGCTTCTCTATTGACTTGTTGAGCTTGCTCTAGGACGATCTGTTCGATCGCTGATGCTACAGAGCTGATCCGACTGCTACGCAATGCTTGGATGCGATGGGGATCTGTGGCGATCGCTTCGAGTTCGGCATAGAGCAAAAAGTTTTGAATCAGTCTGTGCAAGCGTTCGCCAGCTTTAGAGATACTTACCGACATTTCCTTAATGTCCTGTCGTTCCAGGGAATCTGCTTCTTGTACCAGTAGCTGTGAAAAACCGAGAATATTGGTTAAGGGCGATCGCATTTCCTCAGGCAAGGACAGGGTGATGCTACTGCGCAACCGCTCCAATTTTTCAGCTTGTTGTCGTTCAATGGCTGCCTGTTTTTGAAATCGGCTCGCAATGGCCCGCAGTAGTTCTTCTCTAGTAAATGGCTTAGTCAGATAATCATCGGCTCCCAATTCCATGCCCTGCCGCCAATCCCTTTTCTCAGCTTTGGCGGTGAGAAACACAAACGGAATCATCGCTGTAGCTGGGTTTTGGCGTAATGCAGTCAAAACAGCAAAACCATTAAGTTTTGGCATCATGACATCGCAAACGATTAAATCTGGCAGATGCTGTTGAGCTAAATTAATACCTACATAACCATCCCCAGCACCCAAAACCTGGAAATTCTCAGCATCAAGCAACTCCATGAGATTCTCGCGTACTGCTGCCTCGTCTTCAATAACCAGAATTTTTTTCATTGCTTGATTTTAGTTCATCTTTCTAAGACTTTTTCCGGTTCTGACATCAGAACTACGGTATTTCCCATAGGCAGGGATAAAACTTTGCCGCTGATGAGTAATTTGTTGAACTCTTTAGCCAACACTGGGGCGCTGAAGAGATAGCCTTGCAGGCAATCACACTGATATTCGCAAATAAAATCCAGTTCTGCTTCTGTTTCCACGCCCTCAGCTACTAATTTTAAATTCATATTTTTGGCCATTTGGATAATGGCTTTGGTAATAGCAGCTGTATTGCTATTTGCCGTAATATTTTGGACGAAGCATTGGTCGATCTTTAAAATGTCGAAGGGGAATTGTTGCAAATAGCTTAGAGAAGAATACCCCGTCCCAAAATCATCAATAGCAATCTCCACTCCTAGTGCCTTCAAAGCATTCAACTTGCGAATTGCTACCTCAGTATTTTGCACCAGAATACTTTCCGTCAGCTCTAACTTTAGATATTTAGGGTGCAGCTCGGTATCGTTCAATATCTTGACTAACTTTTGCCGTAAGTCTACTTGAGAGAATTGACGACCCGATAGATTCACGGCTATCTGTAAAGAACGAAAACCAGCATTATGCCATATTTTGGTCTGCTGACAAGCGGTCTGCAATACCCATTCCCCAATCGGTACAATTAAGCCTGTTTCTTCTGCTATGGGAATAAATTTAGCAGGCGAAATAAGTCCCCGTTCTGGATGCTGCCAGCGCACAAGCGCTTCTGCCCCACAGATATGTCCGGTTTTGAGATTTACTTGAGGTTGATAGTAAACCTGAAGTTCCTCCCTTTCTAAAGCATAGTGCAAGCTAGTTTGTAAAGCCAGACGATCTGAGCAGTGAATATTTAAAACTGGCGAGTAAAACTGATATTGATTGCCCCCCTGCTGCTTAGCCTGTAACATTGCCCTGTTGGCACGCTTGAGCAAATGTTCGATCTCAACACCATCACGAGGATACATGGCTATGCCTATACTGGCACTAATAAAGATTTCATGGCCTCCTAGCTGAAAGCTTTGGGATAGATTTTCTAGAATCCTTTCACAAGCGGCGATCGCATCTTTTTTGTGTTCGGTCTTGGGGAGGATAATGGTAAATTGATCGCTATTTAAACGAGCCACGGTATCCTGTTGGCGCACACCAGTGGTTAGCCGCTGGGCAACAGCTTTGAGTAACGAGTCGCCAAAAACATGGCCTAGGTCATCGTTAATTTGGGCGAATCGGTCTAAACCAAGACATAAAACAGTAACCAGTTTTTTCTTCCCATTGTCTTGACTTTGTATCTGCTTAAACCGCTCTCGCAATGACAGGCGATTCGGTAACCCCGTCAAGCTGTCATGGCGCATCAAGTGGTTGAGCTGTTCTTTCGCCTCTTGGAGTTCGCTGTTGTAAAGATCGCGGAAAGCTGCTTGTTTTTTAAGACGTGTGGCGATTGCCCCTAGAAGTTCAGCTCTGGTAAATGGCTTGGTTAAGTAATCATCCGCTCCCAATTCCATGCCCTGACGAAAATCAGATTTGGCCGCTTTTGCCGTTAAGAAAATAAAGGGAATCGCTGCTAGAGTAGAGTCCTGACGGCACTGCGTTAAAACTCCGTAACCGTCCAATCCCGGCATCATGACATCGCATACAATCAAATCCGGCATCAGAGTTTTAGCTAAATCAATCCCAATGCGGCCATTTTCTGCGCCAATCGCCTCCCATCCTTCAGCCTCTAAAAGTTCTAAAATGTTTTCCCGGACAAACTCNNNATCTTCAATAACTAGAATCTTTTTCAGCATTTTCATGAGTAAATAGTGAGTTGGACAGTGGCAGTGTAACGGTAAAAGTAGTGCCTACCCCGATTTGACTTTCTAGGCTAATTTGACCTTGGTGCAGCTCGACACATTTTTTAACAATTGCCAGTCCTAAACCTGTTCCAGCAATCGTGCCCACGTTCGTAGCTCGGTAGAAAGTTTCAAATAACCGCTCTCGGTCTTCGGTGGGAATACCCATGCCGCGATCGCAAACCTTAAAAATTGCTTGTTCGCCATAGTAACTAAGTATCAACTCTACAGAGCTACCCCTAGGAGAATACTTAATCGAATTGTTCAGTAAATTCTCCAAGATTTGCCGCAGTAAGTGTCGATCCATGCAGGGGGGTTGGAAGTAGTTGAGTTCTTGAGCCTCCGTAGTCTCAGTTGTAAAAACTAGCTGATGCTGATGGGTGTAATTAAGTTGTATTTCCTCCACTAAAGTTTGACAGAAATTTTCTAAATCTAGCGGTTGGGGGGCAAACTCTAGTTTGCCTACTTCGGCATTGCCAATAATCAACACATCATTCAACAGCTTAGTCATGTTTTTGACCGAGGTTTGTACCCGATGCAGGTGAGTGAGTTTTTTTTCCTGAGACCACTTGTGACCGTAATACTCTAGTAACTCTGCTGATGATTGGATTGTCGTTAGAGGGGTACGAAACTGATGGGAGGTAATAGTAATAAAGTGGGATTTCAAATCGCTTAGCTCTTTTTCTTTAGCCAAGGCGTTCAGAATTTGAGCTTCGCTAGCACGCAGTTGCTTTTCTACCTTCCGACGCTCGATAATCTCGGCTTTAAGAGCCTGATTCATCTTTTTCAAGGCAGCTGTGCGCTCTTCAACTCGTACCTTCAAAGCATCATTGACTTGTTCGAGGATAAGTCGCGCTTGTACGTGCTCGGTAATATCCTGAACGATCGCCGAAACTTCTTCTGAGCCGCTCGTAACAATACGGGCTTCAAAGTAGCGGGCTTTGCCATTTAACCATTGTTGGTACTCAACGATTTGAATGTCCTTGGTTTCCAAGGCGAGTTCGACATGCTCCCAAATCAGCCCCGCTACCTCAGTCGGTAATACCTGATGTAAATGTTTACCGATGATTTCACTAGTGTTTATCGGTAGCGTATCGGCTTTGGCAGCTTTCCAGTCTAAATAAATGCCATCTCGCCTTACCCGAAAGATCGCATCGGGTATGATTTCTAAAAGGGCGCAGTTGCGAGCTTCAGAAACTTGTAAAGCTGCTATCGCTTGTTGCCGCTCTTGAATTTCCGCTTGATAGCGCTGCTCGAGTTCACCCTGATAAAAAGCGATCGCCCAATGAGTGGCGATCGCTTGCACGAAGGCAATCTCCTGGGGCATCCATTGCCGTTCCTTCCCTGTGTCTATTAGGCCAATCGCGCCATAAAAAGACTGGCGGTACAATAGGGGTACAAGCAAAATAGAACCAAAACCGCAAGCTCTAGCCCAATTCTCTAGGGCAGGTGGTAGTTGTTGCTCAGAGCCAGGTAGACTCACTGTTTGCCCTTGAGCCAGCCACGTATTATTTTTCGTGCAGATATCACTCAATATGCTAGTTGCTTGCTCCATCACCGCGCTATCTAAACCAGCAGCTATTAACTGATGCTCTAAGGCTTGAAAAATCAGACAGTCACTAACTTGCAAAGCTTCCCGCAGTTGGCGTACTGCTGCGTGCAGCACGTCTTTGAGAAGTAATACTCCTTGGGTGACTTGAGCAATCTGGTTAATCATTGCCGCTTGGATAGTTAACAGATAACAGTCAATCGCTGACTGTTGAGCGGTCTTGTCAATATGTAGATGCTCGAATGAGATAGCCATGATTGAGTAACAGATTCAGAGGGAAACTTTGTCAAAAGCACCAAGTTCGCCATCTACTTTTTTCTGTGCGATCCACGATTGCTTTGAGGGGTTCCTTTAAGATCAGAGTCTTAGTTAGTTTGACATTACTTTTATTCCTTAAACGTTAGTATGCTTTGCTTTATTAAGCAACTTCATCATCACTAAAAATTTTGAATTATGAATGAATTAAAAATCCATAACTCAAAGCTTTCTAGGCTTTGATCAAAGGCCATCTTTTATAAATTGTTACATACCTATTTGGGAATAGCCTTCGTGGAAATTACGGTGTTCCTAACTTGGTGTGATACCGTATTATCTGTAAATCCACTTGCAGCCAGAAATAGGGTTTCTTTAAGAAACCCTATTTCTCAGCCTCTGCAAGTTTTAAGTTGAATTGTGCCTATCTATTTATTTGCCATGCAGAGGTGGTAGATAGCGTTTGCGGCGGCGTTGAAAACCAGTAAGAAGTAGCACGCAGCCGAGGATCAGCGTAGACAACAGTACCACGCTAGCACCTGATGCGATATCAAAGTGGTAGCTCAGATACACGCCAACAAAGGAGATTGCCGCTCCCAAAGCTCCTGAAATGAAGACGATCGCACTAAAGCGATCGCTTAATAGCCGAGCGATAGAAGCAGGAATAACCACTGCGGAAATAATCAGCGTCACCCCCAACACGTTCAGGGTGGCCACCAGTAAAGTTGCTAGCATCAAAGCAAAGAGGGTATCCATGGCCAAAACTGGCACCCCATGTACCTGAGCCACCTCTCGGTCAAAGCACCAAAACAGTAAAGGTCGATAAAAAAAGAAAACCAAGCCTAGCAGAACAACCGTTACTCCGGCTACGATCCATAAATCTTCAGGAGTAACACCTAGCACATTACCAAATAGAGCGGCTTCAAAGTTTTGGCTAAACTTTCGATAAGTGCTGATGATGGCTACCCCCAAGGCAAAGCTCGCTGTAGTGACAATGCCAATCGCTGCATCTGAATAAATTCTACGCCCTGTCAAATATTGAATTAACAGCGCCGATCCAAATCCCCAAATTCCAGAGCCAATGTAGAAATTTAACCCCAAAACATAGCTCAACACGGCTCCCCCCAAAATTGCATGAGACAAACCGTGGGCAATGTAGCTCATCCGGCGGGTTGTAATATAAACTCCCATAACCCCGCACAATAACCCCGCCATCATGGCTACTAGCAGAGCACGGCTGAAGAATTCATAGCGAAAAGGTTGAATTAGAAAATCCATAGAACGTATTTGGAAATTAGGGATGAGGGATGAGG
>DNXU01000382.1:6327-7235 GCA_003505715.1 Cyanobacteria bacterium UBA8803
CCAATCACCCATCACCAATCACCTCTGTCACAAATTCTGATCGAGGTAGTCTTGATTTTGTATCCTTGCTAGGACGCAGGATTGGGGGTAAGTTATGCTGCATTTGATGCCTTAGGGATATGCTGCCGCTGGCGATTAAAATTCGGTCTTGGTGATAGAAGACAACCATTTCAGCCCCGAAGGTTTGCTCTAGCATTGCTGGTGTAAAAACATCAATCGGTTGACCCTGGCAAATCAAGCCGTGATTGAAGCACACTACCCAAGGTAAGTGGGTGGCTACTGAGTTGAGGTCGTGAGTTGAAAGCAAAATGGTCAAGCCTTGTTGATTGAGATCGGCCAATAGGTGTAATAGCTCGTGCTGGACTTGCAGATCGGAACTGCTGGTAGGTTCATCTAACAGGACAATATCTGGCTCTCCGACTAGCGCCCTGGCTAGGAAAACACGCTGCTGTTGTCCGCCGGACAACTCCCCAATGGGCTGACAGGCAATCTGTTCGACACCCACACGTCTGAGCAGTTCGCGAGCGATGGCGCGATCGCGTTTTGACGGCCAAGGCCAAATGGTTTGTTGCCTGTAACGTCCCATCATCACTACTTCTTCAGCCGTGACGGGAAAACTCCAGTCCACCAGTTCCACTTGGGGTACATAACCCACTTTTGGTGGAGCAGCACCCGGCTTTAGCCGCTTTCCGCGAAACCAAATTTCTCCAGCCCAAGGACGAACTAATCCTAAAATTGCTCTAATCAACGTACTTTTCCCGCTCCCCGACGGCCCAACCAATCCCGATAGCTGGCCGGGATAAAGCGACAAATTAACATGACGAAAGACAGCCGATTCTTGATAGCCACAGGTCAGATTCCTAACTTCCAGTATTGGTTCCATTAAGTTGGTAATTGGTAATTGGTAA
>DNXU01000088.1:0-9398 GCA_003505715.1 Cyanobacteria bacterium UBA8803
CCTCATCCCCTCATCCCCTCATCCTTCAACCGTTGGCACAAAATCTCCCGAATGGCCAAGTGTACTTCCTCCTGACTCTGGCTGGCATCGATCCGGACAATCCGCTGGGGATAAGATAATGCTAATTGGGTAAAGCCCTGCTGCACTCGTTGGTGAAAGGCTAACTCCGCTTGCTCCATTCGATCCGCTGCGCCCCTCTGTCTGGCTCGCTTTAAACCGATTTCGGCATCCACGTCTAGCCAAAGCGTGAGATGGCTTTCCAATCCGCCCGTAGCAATTTGGTTGAGTTGCTGGATTAATCCTAGGTCAAGACCCCGCCCGTAACCTTGATAGGCAATCGTGGAATCTGTATAGCGATCGCATAAGATAATCACGCCCTTAGCCAGCTGAGGTTTAAGAAATTCTTCCACATGTTGTGCCCGGTCAGCCCCATATAGTAAAAGTTCAGCTCGGTCTTGGATGGGTGAGGCTTGACCCTCTAATAGCAGTTGGCGCAGTCCTAGCCCTAATGAGGTTCCCCCGGGTTCTCTAGTCACTACCACAGGTATCTGGTTACCGAACTCGCCCAGACATTGCTGTAAACCGCAGCCTAACAGCCAATCACGCGATCGCTCTAGTTGGGTGGTTTTGCCGCTGCCTTCCACACCTTCAAACACGATCAGCTTACCTTGCATCATGCAATTTTCTATCCTCAATTCCATTTTTTGGTAATCTTTATCCGGATGAACCGCTAAGATACTGGTAGCTGATAACAGTTCAGCATCGGTTTGTTCTCATGGGACTTCTGTCTTTGCCCTCAACAGAGGTTCGGTATCATAGGAGGGTCTAGCTATGTGACACCCAGGGTTATATATGGCTCGCTATACTTGTTCTTTTACTGTTGCAGTTTCTCTAGATCTTCTTCAGCAGGCACTGATTGAGGTTTTGCAATCCTGCAATTTCGACATTATCTACGACACTGGGGACTACTTAATGGCACGAGAAATTCCCGGTCATGTTGCCTTTGCCAAACTGGTAACAGTGGAGGTATTGATTGACAAATCAATGGCTATTGGTAAAGAAGTGCGTATGAATTTTGTCATCAAAAACGAAGAGTTACCTCTTCAGGTTGATAACCATTGCCATCAAATGTTCGATCTCGTACAAGAGGCAATTGCTCAAAATCGCCATTGGCAACTCTTGGAAAGTGTACCTGGTTGAGAATCCCCGGACTTGAGCGTAAGCACAGTCCGGGACTTCTCCTTGATTGGGTTTCCAGAGCATTTATCAAGCAAGTTATCACTTCTAGCTGTACCCTTGCTCTTGAAGAGTACTGCTGTTCAACCTTAAATGCGGCAAAGGGGCGGGCATTTGAACGCTTAGAATCACTGTCCGGGGAATTGCCGTTATTCAAAAGAATTCCAATCATCGGGGTCCCCCACCATCATGCCAGGGCTAATCAGCGTGATATCAAACTCATCAGGGGGACCAGTTGGAACACTATCTCGCTTGAGTACGAAATATTTGGCACTCACCTGCGGGCCAAACACAATTTCGTCCTCATCTTCAAGATCGTGGGAGGGAACTTTGCGACCGTTAATCAAGAGTCCATTCGCACTTGGTTTGCCTTTGAGGTTGCCATCGACAATCCGGTAGTAGTAGCTGCCATCCTCGCGTTCTAGTCGCACCAAGGTAGCATGTCGGCGAGAGACAAATTGCGAAATCAAGCGAATATCTGAATCTGGGTCTCTGCCGATAGAGTAAACAGACTCTTTCAAGGGAAATTCTCTACGTCCCTTGTCGTCTTCAATAATGAATAAATAATTGTGATTGGATTTTGCAGCCATTGAAAAATAGGGATAGACAGTGCAGTTAGTTCAGCAAAATGCTCTTGGTTCTTTGCATGGGCACAGTTCTCAACCAGCTTGCTTTGACTCGGAGGGAAACTCTCTAATTGCCGACCCTCAACTGTAGTTGCCCTCAATAAATCATCATAAGCATTGATGCCGCCGATCGGATAGGCTCCAACGTTACAATTTATCTGCATTTTAAGAAGCAGCCAAAAACTAGCTATCCTAACTCATACCTGTTTTGAGAATTATTCACCATCTATTGTGGCACATGAGTTTAAAGATAAGCAGAAGGCAGACTTCGGCATGAGGCACGAGGCTGAAGGAATAAGAATTCTCATGCGTTTTGGGGTACGCAGTTCATGGCGGACTACTTGCTCCATCCCTGGCCTAACCATCTATGACGCAACAGCAGGGAGTTAGTGACGACACTAACTGAGCTAAAGGCCATTAAAGCACCTGCGGCAGCGGGACTGAGGACAATGCCACATATCGGTAAAATGGCACCCGCAGCTACGGGAATGCCCAGGATATTGTAACTTAACGCCCAGAAAAGATTCTGACGAATTTTATTGAACGTAGCGCGAGAAAGCTCAATAGAGTTCGCTACATCAAGCAAACAAACCTCTGGGAAGGCTACCGTATTGTAATTCCCAAACAAATGGGAGCCACTAACGCGCATCAAAATAATGTCAGCTGTTTCCAGGGCAACATCTGTTCCTCCGTGCAGAGAAATACCAACATCGGCTTGTGCTAGAGCAGGGCCGTCATTGATGCCATCTCCAATCATTGCCACGCAGCATCCAGAAGCTTGCAATTGCGCGATCTCGGCAGCTTTGCCATCTGGACGTACCCCGGCGATTGCATCAGCAGGACTAATACCCACCCTAGCAGCCACAGCGGCAGCTGCGTCAGACCGATCGCCAGTCATCAGCATGACTCGCAAGCCTAAGGCTTTGAGGCGTTCTACGGTAGCTTGGGCATCAGCTCGCAAGACATCATTTACAGCAATAACTCCAGCCAACTCACTATCTACAGCCACGTAAACCAGCGTTTTCCCGGTTGCTGCCAACTTCTCAACCTGAGCGTAGATCTTGTCACTAATTTTTACCTCGTGTTGAGTCAACCAGTCTGCCGCACCCAGCAACACCCGTCGATTTTCTACCCAAGCCGATATCCCCAGTCCGGGTTCTGTATAAAACTCTCTAGCAGGTAAACTTGGCAATTCCTGCTCTTGGGCAGCCTTGCAGATAGCTACAGCCAGAGGATGAGAAGTGCCTCTTTCAGCAGCCGCAGCTAATTGCAGCAGGTTTAACTCCTGAGTCCTAAGTTCTGAGTCAACAACTTCTCCCCAATCCCTCACCAACAGACAATCAGTAACAGTGGGTTGACCTGTAGTTAGCGTACCTGTCTTATCAAAAACCACTGTATCCAATTTATAAACCCGTTCTAAAACGTCACCACCTTTAATTAACAAGCCGCGTTCCGCCCCAATACTGGTGCCCACTAAAATTGCGGTTGGGGTTGCCAAACCTAGGGCACAGGGACAGGCAATCACTAAAACTGCGATCGCTAACTTCAAGCTCAACACCAAGGGAGAGGTGGGTTGAACCATCATGTGTTCCATCCCGCCAGCCATCGGTAACAAAACCTCAGGCCAGATTTTGGTGCCGATAAAGTACCAAAATAAAAAGGTCAGGGCAGCGATCGCCAAAACACCATAAGTAAAATATCCTGCTACGGTATCAGCTAACTGCTGAACCGGGGCTTTACGGCTTTGGGCAGCTTCAATCAAGCCGACAATTTGTGCCACCGTAGTTTCTTCGCCCGTTCGAGTTGCTTCGATAGCGATCGCTCCCGACTGATTCAAGGTGCCTGCCGCTACCAAATCCCCTACTTGCTTGAATACGGGCATGGCTTCTCCTGTCAGCATTGACTCATCTACTGACGACTGACCCCCTACCACTTTGCCATCAACGGGGATCTTTTCCCCCGGCAAAACGCGCAACCATTCACCCACCCGCACTTGTTCTACGGGAATCTCAATCCCTGGTTCCTCCATAACAGTGAGTACCGATTTCCCAATCAGTCGCGCTACCTTAGGTTTGAGTGCCAACAAGGATTCAAAAGCTGCTGACGCCCGACGCCTTGCCTTTTGTTCTAAGGTACGACCCAAAAGGATAAAACCTAACAACATCACTGGCTCATCAAAGAAGCACTCCCATCCCAGCTGAGGGAATACCAACGCCACACAACTAGTGATGTAGGCTGTCAGCGTACCCAATCCTACCAAGGTATTCATATTGGGGGCTTGATGGCGCAAACCGCGCCAGCCATCTTCCAAAATCGGACGCGCCGGTCCCAGCAGTGCCGCAGTTGCTAACCCCCAGTGAAACCAGATATTGCTCAACCCAGGCAGCATGAGACCCCCGAACCAATGACCGATATGTCCTACCGTAGATAGGCATACCAATACTAAAGCCACCACTAACCGTTGGAGTTGCTCAGTGGCTTCTTGCTCGTAGCGCTGTGCTAATGTTAGGGGATCGCCTGAAGCAGGGGAAATCCCAGCTTGGGGATAACGGGGTTGAGAGGGAAATCCTTTCGACGTTAATGCCTGTGCCAGTGCTGCCAAGTCAACCGTACCAGCTTGGCAGTCCACGACAGCAATTTCAGTGACAAGATTGACACGAGCAGCAACTACACCAGGATGAGCAGTAAGCTGCCGTTCCACAACGCTGACGCAGCCTGCACATTTCATGCCTGCTATATCTAGCGCGATTGTTTCTAATTGTTGGTTGTTGGTTGTTGGTTGTTGGTTGTTGGTTATTGGTTGTTTGTTGTTCATTGTTTATTGTGGATGGCTAAGAGGTACAACAAACAGCGAAAATCTATCATCCCACCCTCAGCCTTCTGCCTTGTTGCACTAGTTAAAGCCACTGCCAAGGACGAAAAGGCTGAGTAAAGTGCCGCTGTTCCAAAGGCTGTGGAGGAGCATGGGGGCTAGAAGATTGCGCGATCGTGTATAGACTACTCCTAAAACAATTCCCAAAGTTGTAAGGGGCAATACTTCCGAGAGGCTCAGATGAGCGATCGCAAATAGCAAACTGCTAGCACCAACTGCTCCCCAAACTGGTAAATAACGAGTCAATGATGGCAACAAGAAACCTCGGAACATCATTTCTTCAAACAGTGGTGCTGCTATACAAGCCGTCAAGGCAAATATCCCTAGAGCGATTTTATCTTGTCCCTCTAGCACCAGGGGGAGAATGGGATTGCTGCCTCCTTGTCCTTGCCATAGTTTCTGGTTAATCAGGGAAACTAGAATCACTAAGGGCAGTGCGACTAGATAACCTCCTAATCCCCAAGTAAACCAGTTACTGCGCCATTTAAAACTAAACCAATCCTCTGATAGCGGCAAAAAAGGTTTGATCGAGAGGTAGATCACCAACAGGCCACCACCAGCTAGCATCAGGTAGGTCAATAAAGTATAGAATGCCTTCATCCGGATCGTGAAATTGACCGGGTTAAGACCCAAGCTCCTCAGCCCGATGGGTAAGAGCAATGGTAGAAGGATTTGACCGATAAAGAAAAAGCCCAAGATCAATACCTGCCAAATGGTTTCGCCATCCCAGGGTGTCTGCCAAGGGATATTACTGTTGGTGGCTAGAAGCGATCGCCTACCTTGAACTACCCACTGACCAAATAGAAACAGCAAAAGTCCGACCCCTAAAAGACCCCCCAAACCCGGTATTCCCCCAACGAGGGCTAATTTCCAAATCGCTTGTTCAGCCATTTGCTGTTGTTGAGCTTGCAGCAATGACAGGGCATCTTGGCGCTGCTGCAACTGATACAATTTTCTCAAAGCCTGATTGCGGAACCAGCTATCTAAGGTTTTTTGCAGTTCTGATTCCGCATCGGGTAGCAGTCGCGGGGGGTCGCTCCACAAACCGATTAACACCACTGCTGTTTGGGTGGATGGCGTTGTGGCTTCTATTGCAGGATCAACAGCCTTGCCATTAATCACATCGCTCCACGTTTTAATCGCAGACTCTGTTTCACCTTGTTTAGCTTGGAGAATTCCTAACCGCAGATTTAGCTCATCAATTAGCTGCGCTGTTTGAGATAATGACTTTTGTAACTGCTGCCGCAGCTGGGAGGAACTGGGAGCATCTTCAATCGGAGCTAGTTGTAATTGAGGTTTGGCTAGCTGTTGGGATATTGCTGTCTCTTTGGAGGAGAGTTCTTGGAGCTTAGCTAAGATTTTTGACTGAGTAGACTGTGTAGCGGCAAGCGCTTCTTGATATTGTTTCTGGGCATTCTTAAAAGGTTCGCTACCAATCAAGGGATTGCGAGCTGCTTTAAAATCCTGTGTTAGGTCGGTGTTTGGCCCCTGCCACTCTGCGCCATTGAGTAGCAGACTAGTTTGGTAAAGTTCCAGGCGACTTTGAATCTGAGGCTGACTCCAGCTTTCTACTAAAGAAAAGCTGACTTGGAAGACTGCCAAGAACGTCAGCACAGTTAAAATCATCAACTTTAGCAACCGATCAATCCTCATGAAACCCCCAAAACAAGTAAAAAATCAAAAGCCAAGCTCAGGGAAGGATGAGGGATAAAGGATGAGGGATGACAACATTCACTCTTGATCCGCGATCGTCATTCTTCCCAATCCCTGGATTGATTCATCCTTCATTCCTCATCCCTCGAATTGAGGCAGCTTTTGGTTGCAAGTTAAAATGACCCTGATATTCTGCAATGCTCAAAGGATGCTAGCAGCCTTTGAGTTTAACTGGCTACTGTCCACATACTTGGTAACGGAGGATTAAAAGATTGACTACTCGCGTCATTATCTTACGTCACGGTCAGAGCAGCTACAACTCCCAGCAAATGATTCAAGGGCGCTGTGATGAGTCAGTCTTGACTGAGAAAGGTGCTGCCGATGCTAGCTTGCTCGGTGCTACCCTCAGTAGCCTTAACGTTGATGCCGTTTATAGCTCTCCCTTGCAAAGGGCAAGAGAAACCGCTCAGGCAATCTTACCCTATTTGCCGGGGTCTCCCACCTTACAAACCAGCGACAATCTCCTAGAAGTGGATTTACCACAGTGGGAGAAGCTGCGCAAATCAGAATTACAAGCCAAATTTCCGGAGGAATACCAATGCTGGAAAGAACGTCCTCACGAGTTTTATATGGTCATCCCTACTGCTGAAGGACCCACCGAGCATTTTCCGGTACTGGCGCTTTACAAACAAGCACAGCAGTTTTGGCAAGAAATTCTGCCCCGTCACCAAGGAGGCACAATTGTAATCGTGGCTCATAACGGTATCAACCGCTGCTTAATTATCAGCGCCCTTGGTATTTCTCCCGCCCGTTACCATTCCATTCAGCAATCGAACTGTTGTATCAACGTACTGAATTTTGCGGGAGGCTGGGGTGATCCGGTACAATTAGAATCGCTCAATCAGATTTCTCACTTAGGAAAACCCTTACCCTCACCCCGCCCCGGTGATTACGGGCTACGTCTGTTGCTAGTGCGCCACGGCGAAACAGAATGGAATCGAGTCTCGCGCTTCCAAGGGGGTATTGATGTACCCCTCAATGAAAAAGGCCGCCAACAAGGGCAGCAGGCAGCAGAGTTTCTTAAGGATGTGCCTATTGATTTTGCCATCACCAGCTCCATGTCCCGTCCCAAGGAAACCGCAGAACTGATCCTCGCTCATCACCCAAATGTCAAACTCCAACTAGAAGAACAGTTCAAGGAAATCAATCACGGTCTTTGGGAAGGGAAATTCGAGTCAGAAATCAAACAAATCTACCCCGATTTGTTAGAGCGATGGCAAACCGCACCTGCGACGGTACAGATGCCGGAAGGGGAAAATCTCCAGCAGGTATGGGATAGAGCAACTTTAGCTTGGGATGCGATCGTCCGTTCGACACCAGTTTCTGCCAGCCAAATTACAACAGTTCTGGTTGTGGCTCACGATGCCATTAATAAGGTGATTCTCTGTCACGTTCTCGGTTTAAGTCCAGAATCTTTCTGGAGTATTAAGCAAGGAAATGGTGGTATTAGTGTCATCGATTACCCTCAAGGTGCAGACAAATTACCAGTATTACAAGCCATGAATATTACCTCCCATCTCTCTGGAGGGATTCTGGATCGCACGGCAGCGGGTGCTTTGTAGCTGATTTTTAAGGAGTTCAGGAGTTCACTGCTGCAACTCCTGAATTCTTCTTTGAGTTTTGACTTTGTATTCTATATCAGAAATAGATATTTTTGTCAACTACTACTTCTGGGAGTTTTATGTATCGTAGTTAAAATCTGGGTGCGAATATTAAGATTATTTACAGCCAGTAAAGTAAATTTTGGCATTCTTTAAGCAATTTTGCGCATAATTAAAATAATCTAGTCATAACTCTTAAGTTTTTTAAGGGTTATCGCAGACGATTAAAGGATTTTGAAGCCTATATTAAAGAAGTGGGTCTGCATCTAGCTACCGCGTGCGCCAAATCTAATTACTATGCAGCCTGACACCCCTCCCATTGCTTTGCCTGCTTTAGAGGCTCTCATCTATTCTCATCCCCTAACCGTTGTTCCTGAGACATCTCTAGTTGAGGCGATCGCTTTGATGGGTCAAGGACAAAAACCTTGTACGCTGTCCTGCCCCAAGCCTAGGTCTCTCGCCGTCGCTCAACCCAATACACCAAACTCATTTTTTAATAAAGGTCTTTCTAACGCCGCACCAGGGAGCTGTGTCTTAGTGGTAGAAGGAGCTTCCTTAGTTGGGATATTTACAGCACAAGACCTCCTAGAACTGATAACACGAGGGGTAAACCTCAGGGAAATCCAGATTCATGATGTGATGAAGCCCAAGGTAGTTACCCTAACTTTATCGGAGTCAAGCAATCTTTTCAGTGCCCTATCACTTTTAGCTCAACATCAAATTCTGCACTTACCTGTTTTGACTGCTGAGGGTCAATTGGTGGGAATAGTGACAGCAGATAGCATTTGCCGGGGACTACCACCGCTCAATCTCCTGAAATTGCAGCGCGTATCGTCGGTGATGACTACTCCAGTGATTCAGGCACCGTTAACGACTCCTATCCCGCATCTAGCTCAGATTCTAGTTCAAGAGCGTGCCACTTGTGCGGTGCTGATAGAAGAAGAGGGAGAGTGGGATTCTTCGTTAATTACTTCATCCCCCATCCCGATGGGATTGGTTACCCAAGAGGACTTGGTACGGACGATTCAGTTATCACTTTTAGGACTTGACTTGTCCAAAACTCCGGCTCATATGGCGATCCGGACGCCCCTATTAGGTTTAAGTCCCCATGATTCGTTGTGGACTGCTCTCGAACAGATGGGACAGGTGTGGCCGCTCCAACACTTAGTAGTGTGCGAACAATCAGAAAACTTGGTAGGAGTCCTTACTTATAAAGACTTGTTGCGATCGCTTGACCCCATGGCAATGCTGAGTCTGATTGAGGAATCTTGGGGAATGGGGAATAGGGAATGGGGAATAAGGAATGAAGACAAGGAAGAATTTACCCAATCACCCATCACCAATCACCCA
>DNXU01000088.1:9515-13451 GCA_003505715.1 Cyanobacteria bacterium UBA8803
CACCCATCACCCATCACCCATTGACATCATCTGGAGCGTTCTTGAATAATATCCTGAACGCCATTCCTGACCCGATTTTTGTCAAAGATGAACAGCATCGCTGGATTGTCTTCAACGATGCCTTTTGCCAGTTTATGGGTCGCAGTCGGCCAGAACTGATGGGCAAGTCAGATTACGACTTTTTCCCAAAAGCGGAAGCCGATGTGTTTTGGCAAAAAGATAACTTGGTCTTTACCAGCGGCCTTGAACACGAAAACGAAGAGTATTTTACCGATGCTCAAGGCCAGACCCATGCCATCTCGACTAAAAAATCAGTCTTTCAGGATGCTGCGGCCAATAAAATCTTAGTGGGCACGATTCGGGACATTACCGCTCGCAAGCAAGCTGAAGAAGCCCTCAAAGAGTCGCAAAAATTGCTGCAACTGGTAATCGATAACATTCCTCAAGCAATTTTTTGGAAGGATCGCTACTCGGTTTATCTAGGCTGCAACCGCTATTTTGCCCGTATGGCGGGTGTAGATAAGCCAGAGAACATTGTAGGTAAGACTGACGGCGATTTGGTTTGGCAGCGGGAAGCATCCGACTGGCTGCGGGAGAGCGATCGGCGGGTTATGGAGTCAGATCGACCTGAGTATCACATTATTGAACCGCACATTCTCCTCAATGGCAAGCCATCCTGGTTGGAAACCAATAAAATCCCACTGCACGATGCCCAAGGAAATGTTGTCGGACTCCTCGGCACCTTCGCAGATATTACTGAGCGCAAACAGGCTGAGACTGCCTTGCGAGAGGAGAATTTTTTCCGTACCCGGATGATCGAGCAGATGGCTGAGGGGGTTTGTGTCTCTCATGAGATCGGTTCCTACCCCTACATTCAATTCACCGTCTGGAATGAGCGAATGGTGGAGATTACTGGCTATACCATGGCGGAAATCAACCGCCAAGGATGGTATCAAACGCTCTATCCCGATCCTGAAGTGCAAGCTAGAGCGATCGAGCGAATTGCTCGGATGCGACAAGGGGAGGAGTTGTTGGGTGAAGAGTGGGAGATTGTTTGTGCCGATGGTGAACAGCGGATTTTGCGGATCTCGACCTCAACAATTGAAACCAACGATGGTATGGTTCACGTCTTGGCCTTGATCCAGGATGTAACTAAGCGCAAGCACACAGAAATGGCCTTGCGGCAGCAAGCCGAGCGAGAGCGATTAATTCAGGGAATTGCCCTGCGCATCCACCAGTCCCTAGAGTTGGAGGAGATTCTTAATACTACAGTGACACAAGTGCGGCAGTTCCTGGAAACCGACCGGGTACTGATTTACCGCTTCAATCCGGACTGGAGTGGTGTTGTGGCTGTGGAGTCGGTTGATACTGGCTGGATGGCAATTTTAGGTATCACCATTCATGACCCCTGCTTCGATCAAATCTCCGCCCAACTCTACCAACAAGGTCGGATTCACGCTGTAGAAAATATTTATACTGCGGGTTTGGAGCAGTGCCATCTCGATTTGTTGGCTCAGTTTCAGGTCAGGGCTAACCTAGTAGTGCCGATCCTGCAAGGAGAGAAGTTATGGGGACTGCTGATTGCTCATCACTGTCGCACTCCCAGAAAATGGCAGCCTGTCGAAATCGATTTGCTCGCCTCCTTAGCAACTCAGGTCGCGATCGCAATTCAGCAATCAGAACTATATCACCAGCTTTCCGCTGAACTGATGGTGCGCGAGCAAACAGAAGCAGCTTTACGACAGCAAGCAGAACGAGAACAGTTAGTGCGAGCCATTGCTCTGTCGATTCACCAATCGCTGGAACTACAGGAAATTCTGATCACCACGGTAACCCAAGTACGGCTGTTCCTTCAGACTGACCGAGTGTTAATTTACCGCTTTAATCCAGACTGGAGCGGAGTGGTAGCTGTAGAGTCGGTGGGTTCTGAGTGGTCTGCCGTGCATGGAACTACCATCCACGATCCTTGTTTTGGGAAAACTTCGGCTCAGCTGTACCAAGAGGGTCGAATTCATGCCCTAGACGACATCTATACTACAGACCTGAGCCAGTGTTATATCGATTTCTTAGCTCAGTTGCAAGTCAAAGCCAATTTGGTAGTCCCTATCCTTCAGGGAAAAAAGCTGTGGGGACTGCTGATAGCCCATCACTGTCGTAGTGCGCGGCAGTGGCAAAATGTGGAAATCGAGCTGCTTGCTTCCCTGGCTACTCAAGTGGCGATCGCTATCCAACAGTCAGAATTGTATCAGCAGCTTTCAGCGGAACTCTCAGAACGCAAGCAAGCAGAAGCAGCACTGAGACAGATGGCAGAGCGAGAACGCCTGATCGTAGCCAGTGCCCAACGCATCCGACAGACATTAGATCTGGATGCAATTCTAGAGACTACTGTGGGAGAAGTGCGACAATTTCTTCAGGTAGACCGAGTGTTAGTCTATCGCCTCTGGTCGGATGGGACAGGAAGTACAGTTGCCGAGGCTGTAGTTCCTGGCTGCCCGAGAATTCTGGGACGGACTTTCCCACCAGAGGTTTTCCCCCCAGAGGTACGTCAATTGTATTGCCAAAAACGGGTTCGCGCCGTTGTCGATCCAGAAACGGACGATGTCGCACCTTGCTTAGTAGAATTTCTACAGGAGTTGGGAGTGAAGTCCAAACTAGTAGTGCCCATTCTCAACCAGGAAGAACTCTGGGGACTACTAATCGCCCATCACTGTTCCAGTTCCCGGCAGTGGCAGCAGGTAGAAGTCGATTTGCTCGCCTCATTAGCTACTCAGGTAGGAATCGCCGTCCATCAATCAGAACTTTATCAACAGCTCTCAGCTGAACTCGTTGAACGCAAGCAGGCTGAAGTAGCCCTTCACCAGCAGCTACAACGGTCGTTGCTGCTCAAGCAAATTACCCAAGAGATTCGCCAAAGCCTGGACGCCAAAAAGATTTTTCAAACCACTGCTACCCAAATCGGTCAGGCATTTTGTGTCAATCGCTGCGTGATTCATACCTATATTGCCCAGCCTTCTCCTCAGATTCCATTTGTTGCCCAATACTTAGAATCTGGTTACCGATCAATTCTGAATTTAGATATCCCCGTACTAGGCAATGCCCACATAAAACAGGTATTAGCAGCAGATCGGGCGATTGCCTCAACCGATATAAACACCGATCCCCTCCTGCAAGGGGTAGAATCCATCTACCGCCAGATTGGACTCAAGTCCATGCTGACAGTTCGTACCTCCTATAATGGAGAGCCGAATGGGGTAATCTGCCTCCATCAGTGCGATGCCTTCCGGGAATGGACGGTTGATGAGATTGAGCTGCTCGAAGCCGTTGCCGATCAGGTGGGTATTGCCCTTGCCCAAGCGCGTCTATTGGAACAAGAAAAGCGCCAGCGCCAGCAACTAGCCGATCAAAATCTTGCCCTAGAAACGGCCAAACAGGTAGCAGAGGCCGCCAACCGAGCGAAAAGTGACTTTCTCGCTACCATGAGCCACGAAATCCGCACGCCGATGAATGCGGTGATTGGGATGACTGGACTGCTGCTCGATACAGAGTTAAAGCCCCAACAGGCAGAATTTGTAGAAACCATTCGCAATAGTGGCGAATCCCTGCTCACGATTATTAATGATATCCTCGACTTCTCCAAAATCGAGTCCGGCAAGCTGGAGTTGGAAGAGCAACCCTTCAATCTACGGAACTGTATTGAAGAATCCCTAGACCTGCTCGCCCCAAAAGCTGTCGAGAAAGGATTGGAGTTAGCCTACTTGATCGCTCCCCAAACCGCCAACACTATTGTGGGAGACATTACCCGACTGCGCCAGATCCTGGTCAATCTACTAGGTAATGCCATCAAGTTCACTAAAACCGGAGAAGTCACCATTTCAGTTTCCTCAACCCTCATCCCCCCCCCTCCAATTCCGAACCAACCAACCACCAACCACCAAC
>DNXU01000088.1:13561-15140 GCA_003505715.1 Cyanobacteria bacterium UBA8803
CAACCAACCACCAACAACCAATACGAAATTCAGTTTGCCGTTAAAGACACAGGTATCGGTATCCCCGCCGATCGCTTAGATCGTCTGTTCAAAGCCTTCAGTCAAGTAGATTCTTCAACCAGTCGCAACTATGGCGGCACTGGATTGGGTTTGGTCATCTGCAAACGGTTGAGCGAAATGATGGGAGGCAGGATTTGGGTTGAAAGTGAGGTAGGTCAAGGTTCTACCTTTTACTTCACCATAGTCACTCAAGAGAGTAAGAGCGACTCTCAACTGGAGCTAGATGTCAGGCAACCTCAGCTAGAGGGTAAGCGCTTGTTGATTGTGGATGACAATGCGACCAATCGCCAAATTTTAACCCTACAAGGAGAATCTTGGGGAATGTTGACCCGTGCCGCTCAGTCTGGTCCAGAGGCATTGGATTGGTTGCGCCAGGGAGATGCCTTTGACCTAGCAATTCTGGATATGCAGATGCCAGGGATGGATGGGGTGGTTCTAGCTACTGAAATTCGCCGACAGCCAAACGGTCAAGACCTGCCCTTGGTTATGTTAACCTCTATTGGCAAGCCAGAAACCAGCCCCCAACTGTCTGAGGCTAGGTTTGCTGCCTTTTTGACTAAGCCGATCAAACAGTCCCAACTTTATGAGGCTCTCATCCAAGTGCTGGGGGGTCAGCTGATTAAAGTGCGATCCACTTGTCCGCTCTCATCGCAGATTGATCCTTACATGGCCTCGCGCTTGCCGCTAAGGATTTTACTGGCCGAGGACAATGCAGTTAACCAGCAAGTGGGACTGCACCTGTTGCGACGGATGGGATATCGGGCAGATGTCGCCGCCAACGGTATTGAGGTACTTGAAGCTCTGCGTCGCCAGTCCTATGATGTTGTGTTAATGGACGTGCAAATGCCCCAGATGGATGGTTTGACGGCGACACGACAGATCTGCCAACAGTGTTCGCTAGAGCAGCGCCCTTGGGTTGTAGCTATGACTGCCAATGCCATGCAAGGCGATCGCGAAGTCTGTTTACAAGCAGGGATGGATGACTATATCAGCAAACCGATTCGTGTTGAGGAACTCATTCGTGCCTTGAGCCAATCTCAAGAACAGTTAAACCTGCGCAGGTCACAGGTGGAAGTTGCTAACCCGTCATCGCCAGCTGACAATTCCGTCGTCGCAGTGCTTGATGCTATGGCCTTTGAACAACTGCGCGAAATGGTAAATCAAGATGAGGTTTTAGTAAGAGTAATTGACAGCTATTTGGAAGAAGCACCCAAGTTGTTGGAAGCGATCGCGACAGCCTTATCTCAAGGCAACGGGGCAGAGCTGGAGCGGGCAGTTCATAATTTCAAGTCAACCAGTGCTACTTTAGGGGCGATTAACCTCTCTGAATGTTGCCGTAAGTTAGAAGCGCTTGATCTCAAAGGCGACTTTACTAACGAATTCGGCAGTACTAGGGAACTAGCAACAGCTCTTGTATCCCAAATGCAAACGGAGTATGAAAAAGTCAAGACCGCTTTGGGAATGGAACGCCAACAGCTCAGTTTAGAGCAAAATAGGTAATTGTTGGTTGTTGGTTGTT
>DNXU01000088.1:15188-15495 GCA_003505715.1 Cyanobacteria bacterium UBA8803
GTTGTTAGTTGTTGGTTGTTGGTTGTTGGTTGTTGGTTTGTTGGTTTGTTGGTTGTTAGTTGTTGGTTGTTGGTTGTTGGGCAAAAAACATATTAGAACTTACGCAGAGGCTCTATTAGTAGGGTGTGTTATGCGGTAGCTAACGCACCATTGCTGCTAGAGTATTTTTATTTGATATCATGTGTCCCGTTAAACACCAATAATATCTGTAGGGGCGGGTTTAGCGAGCAATATTGTGGGCTCCGCCAATATGAATTTAGTCAAAACCTAGGGTTGAGCGAAGTCAAAACCTAGGGTTGAGGGACGA
>DNXU01000200.1:0-1472 GCA_003505715.1 Cyanobacteria bacterium UBA8803
GAAATACTTTCTTCCCCCAATTACCAATTACCAATTACCAATCACCAATTACCAATCACCAATTACCAATCACCAATTACCAATTACCAATCACCAATTTGTCTAACTTGTATGGAACTTAACTAAAACCCCTGGTTCTTTTTGAATGGGCAAGACATCCAAAATATCCATCTGGGCGCAATATTTTAAATCATCATGACAGTCGAGGCGTAACAGGCGTTTGCCGTGGCTGGCATGGTGGAACAGTTCTAAGAACTGATCTTGCCATTGAGAGTAAAGGGCGATCGCGCCGATGACCTCATCATTTCCAGCCAACTCCTCTAACGAGCAATTCAGTTGGGTGTGGAGGCTGTGAGCGATCGCACCTGCACAAACAGTATCCTCTAGGGAGAAGCTGCCTTCCCAACCTGAACCCACCAACCACAGTGTTTCCGGCTGTTGGGTCAAAACATACTTCACCACAGCCTGACGGTTTATTAAAGCAGCGGCCAGTACCACAGGGGCATTTTGGATGCACTGTAAAGCCCTGGTGCCATTGGTAGTAGTTATGAACAAGCGGCGTCCCTGTACTTGTTCTGGCGTACAATCTAGGGGGGAGTTCCCCAAGTCGCAGCCCGACACTTTAGAGCCGCCTCGTTCTCCGGCACGAAGACGTTTTTCAGGCGGCCACTCTTCGCTGGCTTGCATTAATTGTTCTATATCACTGAAGACTTGAACTGCTTCAGCTCCCGCATGTAAGGCGGTAGCCATCGTAGTTGTGGCTCGCAAAACATCGATCGCGATCGCGCAGTCTGGAACCTTCTCGGTTGGCGTCAGTTCGGGGGTGTGGTAAATATATAGCTTCACTGGGGGGCTGTACCTGCTTTTTTTCTTGCTGATTTGACCTTCTCCCCCGGTTGAGGAGATCCCTCACCGGGGACTTCCCATCCGTGCGAGGAAACGCGAATGAGATTTCCGCACTGTCTCACAGGTTCTTAGCTAGACTAGCAACCGATGTCACTAATCCCTGCCAGAGGAACCTCCACAGGCCAGTTTTTTTGAGTCCACACGTATTTTATGGCAGACTCATCCATCGATTTTCTTTGTGGCACAAACCTTCCTTCCTAATGAGCGAGCTGTTGCGCAGGACTGTACGCTCACTTCGCCAACAGATGGGTTTTGCAACCTGTCCGAACCGAGCTAATGGGCAAAAAAATTCCCCACTAGCTCATTGGGAGTGCATTACCACTATTACTCATTTTTTGATTTTCTAGGTTTCATTGTCAATACATCTCATCCCTTATTCTTAGGGATGAGGGATGAGGGATGAGGGATGAGGGATGAGGGATGAAGGATGAAAAAGTTATGGGATGAGGGAGTGAGGAGGTGAGGAAGCTGGGGAAGATTAGCAGGTGCGTAACTACTTCTTGAGTCAGTTCCTGTTCTACCTCAGTTCCCTCACCCCCTCACCCCTTCACCCCCTCACTCCCTCA
>DNXU01000200.1:1552-13700 GCA_003505715.1 Cyanobacteria bacterium UBA8803
ATTTTTATGGCTACTATTTACACAGTCCATCCGGAAACACCTCAAATACGTCGAATAGAGAAAATAAGGAACGATCTACGAGATGGTGCTGTGATGTTATACCCCACGGACACTGTCTATGCCATTGGGTGCGATCTGAATGTTAAGGGAGCATTGGAACGGGTGAGGCGTCTGAAGCAACTCTCTAACGATAAGCCGCTGACGTTTCTCTGTTCTTCTCTGTCCAACATCTCCCAATATGCTTGGGTGAGTGACCCAGCTTACCGGATTATGAGGCGTCTGATTCCAGGACCGTATACGTTTTTGCTACCCGCAACCAAATTAGTACCCCGACTGGTGATGAGTCCCAAGCGCAAAACCAGCGGTATCCGAGTTCCCGATCATCAGGTTTGTCAGGCGCTGCTGGAAGCCTTGGGGAATCCTATTATTTCCACCTCTGCTCATCTACCCAATGACAACGGCCAAACTGTCCAGATTGGACTAGAACGAGCAAAACTATTCGACCAGTTCGATAGTTTGGTAGACATTATTGTGGACGATGGTTCAGAACCAGGTTCTCAGGTTTCAACCATTCTGGACATGACTGGGGATGAACCTAAAATTGTGAGGCAAGGTTTGGGATGGGAGGCAGCAAAAGCTTGGGCTTTACCAATCGGTAAAAATTGGGAGTAGGAATGCCCCGCTAGGAGCAACCGCTCCAAAAAAACCAGTTCTGCCCTGCCTTTTATCTTTGACCAAAACCCTTACTACAGGCGACGGCCAAGGCATTACGGACAACAAGCAAAAAATAATCCAGTTTGTTAATTGTCCACTTATGCCCTAGCCGAGAGATCGCCAACGCCATGGGGGATGAAAGGGTGGAAATGCAGGTAAAACAAGGGCTTATAGCCACGAGCCATACTGAAAAATATCTCACCGCTGCCAGCGGTCAAATAGCGATCTGAGTTTAGTGACACAAGCAGGAACCGAGGGCTAAAGGTAGCGTTTTACATTACAAGTGGACAACAACAGAGAGTGAGTTGGCGAAAGATAAGACTCGCACCCATTCCTGAAGCTGGTGTCGCATGTAATTCGTGACTGTAGTCTTGAGGGGCAATACCATGAACGTTAAAACTGTCAAATCTATCAATCCAACTTCTCTCAACCACCTTCCAGATCCGGAAATTTTTCCCGGCACTGATACCAAGGCTTTAATTGAACTCCTGTTAGAGGAAATGCAATCGGCGCTATGTGTTTCGACTCGTTCTAGAGGACACAGCAACAGTTCCTCTTCAAACTCAGGTGGGCTGCCCAGCCGTGCTCAAGCAGTAGTTCAGCGGATCGCCTTGGAAGTGGAACGGATTTGCACCAAGAGCGATCGCATCCAAACCTCCGGTCAAGTTCATTCTTGGCAATTGACTTTGGCGCGTCATCGGCTACAGAAATGCTTATCTTACTATAATTTGGGTGCTAAGCAAGGCCGTGTTGAATTACACAGCACCCTGAGCGTTATGGTTTATCGCCATGTAGCACAGCCTCAATCCCAGTTAAAATTTTCCGCTCGCTACAACTTGATTGAGGATTTTTTGCAAGACTTTTATGCGGAGTCCCTCAAAGCTTTTCGGCGCGAAAATCAGGTAGATGAAGATTATACCCCCCGTACCCAGCTAGAACTAGCCGAGTACATGGCGTTTACCGAACAATATGCCAAGCGACGCATTACTCTACCGAATCGTAGCAGTCAGCAATTGATTGTCTTGAGAGCGCAGAGTTTTGCCAAACGCCAACCCACTGAAACTCCAGTAGATATTGAACAGGCAGTAGAATTTGCCAAGGGAGAAGAAGCGCAGGAATACAGCCGCACCCCTGCCATGCAACAGGTAAGATCGCGCTTAATTAGCGAAACCGCTGACCCCAGCGAATCCGTATTACGCGATCGAGTTGTTTCAGAACTGGTGCAATACTTGGAGGAGCAAGGTCACTCTGACTGTGCTGATTACCTCGTCTTAAAGCTGCAAGACCTTGCTGCACCCGATATCGACGAAATTCTCGGTCTAACACCCCGCCAGCGGGACTACCTGCAACAGCGCTTCAAATACCATGTGGAAAAATTCTCTCGCTCTTCCCACTGGAAACTCGTACACCAATGGTTAGGAGCAGACCTCGATCAAAAGCTGGGCATGTCATCAATACAGTGGGAATCATTTTTAGCCGAACTTGATGAAAAACAGCAGCAACTGCTGTCTCTCAAACAAGCTCACCACACCGATACTGAGATTGCCAAAGCTCTGAACTGCACGCCCAAACAAATGCAAAAGCGCTGGACTCAGTTGTTGGAACTAGCGTGGAAAACCCGCAACTCAGGAGGCACAATTGTCGAGTAGCAAGTTTGGTCTGGGGCATCTCAATCGCAGCAGGACTCCCCTGCTAAACCTGTCGGATTAGAGGGGGAGTCCTGCTGCGATTGGGTTCCTTTGCCCCCCTAACCCCCCAACCTTGGGGGGAACCAGAAGGGATGTAGTTGCACTCCTAACCTGCCAACCTTGGGGGGGCCAGAAGGGATGCAGTTGCACTCCTAACCTGCCAAGGTTGGGGGGAACCAGAAGGGATGCAGTTGCACTCCTAACCTGCCAACCTTGGGGGGGCCAGAAGGGATGCAGTTGCCCCCCTAACCCCCCAACCTTGGGGGGAACCAGAAGGGATGCAGTTGCACTCCTAACCTGCCAACCTTGGGGGGGCCAGAAGGGATGCAGCTGCGCTCCTAAGCTGCCAACTTTTGGGAGTTAATTGCGACTAAAGGTGAAATAGTATTACAATCCCAGCAATCGTTCTACATGTAATACGATTTAAGAGTCGATTGCGACTAAGTTTTGCTAAGGTAGGGTTAACAATTTGAAACCATTAGCAAGCACCCTATTGAGGTTTACGAGCGGTCGGCGGTGGAGGGTCGCATCTTATCAATCAACCTAAGCAATTTCACCTAGGCAATTATGGCGGTCAAGATGGCTCCAGCTTTAGCTTCACTTCAGGTAGCAGCACAAAATCGGGAAGCACTCAGGCAGGTCTGGCAAAACATTCAGCCAGAAAGTTGCCCTCATTCCTACAACTTCCACATGCATACTATCTGTTCTGATGGTAGGCTAAAACCCAAAGAGGTGATCGATCAGGCTCTTACCATTGGCCTGAAAGGTTTTGCAATTACTGACCACCATACAATCGGTGGTTATAAAATCGCTCAAAGCTGGTTGGAATTCTTACAGCGATCGTCACCCTCAACCTCAGCGCCTCATCTGTGGACTGGCGTAGAAATCACGGCCAATCTGTTGGACACTGAAGTTCACATTTTGGGCTATGCTTTCAACCCAGCACATTCTAGCCTAGAGCCTTATCTACAGGGACATGCACCAAGAAACAGTGACGCAAGAGCCGCTGTAGTCGTTGCTGCTCTTCATGAAGCAGGTGGCTTAGCTGTCTTAGCTCACCCAGCTCGCTACCGATGCTCGGCAGAGGAGCTGATTCCAGCAGCGGCTGACTTAGGTATTGATGGTGTCGAAGCCTACTATGCCTACGCCAACCCAGATCCTTGGCAACCCAGCGCCAAACAAACTCAGCAAGTGAAAAAGCTAAGTGCTACCTATAATTTGCTTAACACTTGCGGCACAGATACCCATGGCCCAAACTTACTAAGACGTTTATAGGGGACAGGGAACAGCATAGGGTGCGTTATGCGAAAGCTAACGCACCATTACCGCTATTGTTTGTAGTAGGCACCCTCAACCACTTTCATTGGTTACTACGAACCGTCACCTATTTCGGCAGGAGGCTCCCGCTATAACTGGAGGGGGATATATCGAGCCGTAGGCGAGTACCCCCAACAGTTTAGCGGTGAGAGGAATGCCGGGAAAACGGAGGTAGGGAGTTTTCCAAACACCATAATGTCATTGCAGTGATATAATGTTGACATGGAAAAGCAAGTGTTAACGATAGTCTGCAAGATTAACCCCACCCCTGAACAGGTCACCAAGATAGAAGCGACCCTTCAATCTTTTGCAGGCGCTTGCAACTACATCAACGAAGTTGTAGACCCCAGGCTAACGCATAACGTAACCATTCAGAATCTAGTCTATAGGGACGTTAGGGAGCAGTTTGGACTTGCTTCTAACCTTGTTGTCCGTGCCGTTAACCGGGTGAGTTCTAACCGCAAAACAGCGAAACGGATGAACAAACCTGTTCGCAAGTTCCTTCCCACATCGGCTGATTACGATGCCCGTATCTTCTCTTTGAGAGAGAAAGATTGGTCAGTATCGTTAACATTAGTTGGCGGTAGAGAACGATTCTTAGTAGATGTTGGAAACTACCAGAAAGGGAAACTATCTGGGTTTACACCAACATCTGCCACATTGGTCAAACACCAAAATGGAACCTACTCGGTAAACATTAAGGTGCATATTGACGCCCCAAGTATTCAAAAATCCCAAGGTATAATTGGGGTGGACTTGGGGCGTCGCGATGTGGCAGTAACCAGTGAGGGAGAAAGTTTTTCAGGTCAACAAATAACCAAGATTCGAGATAGATATTCGAGGGCAAGAACGTCTCTCCAGAAGAAGGCTTCAGAAGGCACAAGGTCAACTAGACGTAGAGCTAGGCAGATTTTGCAACGGTTATCTGGTCGGGAGAGACGCTTTCAAACGTGGGTTAACCATAACGTCAGTAAGCACATTATTGGCAAGGCTAAAAAGTCAGGATGCTCAATTGCAATCGAAGACTTAACAGGGATTCGTGAGCGGACAAATGAGCAACCTAGAAGTAAGACTGAGCGTAGACGTTCAAACAGTTGGGCATTTTTCCAGCTACGAACATTTCTGGACTACAAAGCTCTTGGTGCTGGAGTTGAAGTAATCAAAGTCAACCCAGCTTACACAAGCCAAACCTGCCACAAGTGCTTACACATCCATCCAGTAAAAGGAAAGTCCTACCGAAGTGGTAAGACTTTCAATTGCCAACATTGCAACTGGAAAGGCGATGCTGACCTTAATGGTGCCAACGTAATCAAACTTTTGGGGGCTTCTGTAAACAGCCCTGGAGGTTCGTACCTGTCGTGTGAATTACGTCGGAAAGTCGAGTACTTCCAACCTAGTTTATAAGGGTTTGGTACAGGGCTGCTGAAAGCCTACACCATAATCGGTACTCCGATTTGGTGTAGGTAGTTTACTAAAACTAATCAAGCTCATCTTGTTGCTCCCTCTGCCACTGACCTAAAACCTCACTCGGATTAAACCCCCTGTACTGAAGGAATTGCCATAACTTAGCCTTAGTTTTGGGGCCGATGGCCAGAAAATCATCAATTTTATACTTGCGCCTGACCTTGGCTTTTAAACCCTCCAGCTCCCCGGCTTCTTCCTCTTGAGGTTGTGACTGCCAGATTTCCTCAAATACATCGGCAGGAATTCCCTTTTCTCTACACTTGCGCTTGATTACCGATTTGCCGTATTTGCCTTGATAGGAAACAATCATGCTCTCCACAAAGCGCGTATCTGACTGATAATTTTGAGTCTGAAGTTCCTCAATAGCATCAGCAATCTCCTGTAGCCCAAACCCTTTTTGTTGTGCTTTTTGGGTAAGTTCTTGACTGCTGTACTCCCGACGGGCTAAAAGTTTGTAGAAATAGTCAAGGCAAGTCATTTTCCAATTTCCAATTTTCCATTGGCAAAAAACTTCATTTTCCCAACCGGGCAAAAATAACCCCCAGTTGCACGCTAATCAGCCCCAGTATGGCACTGCCAGCCCAGTAAAACCCAGCAGCAGTGAGGCTGCGATCGCGCCACAAAATAATACTCTCTAGTCCATAGGTGGAAAACGTGGTATAAGCCCCTAAAAAGCCAGTAGTTACCATTAACCGAACTTCCGGCGGCACAGCCGTCACTCGTTCTAAAGCAAAGGTAACGAAAAAGCCCATACCGAAACAGCCAGTCAGGTTAATGAAAAAGGTGCCGTAGGGAAAAGCAGTACCCCAGGCTTTCGCAAACCATAAGGTGAGATAGTAACGACTTAAGGCACCCGCGATCGCCCCTAAACTAATGGCAATGGGAGCGCGAAGATTAAGTTCTGTTAACATTTTTAATTTTAACCTGTGGTCATTAGAGCTTGGTTCTAAGTTGTGTATTCTCTCTTAAAACCCCCAACAACCAACAACAAATAACAAATAACAAACAACAAATAACCAACAACTACTTAGACTGACCATCACGACGGCCTAGTTCGTAAACCCCACAACTGATACAGGCCAGAATACCAATACTGATAGCCCAACTGTGACCTAGAGTGAGTTCAACCCCATAGTCACACAAGGCTCCAACAGCTAAAAAGGGCACAATACTGCAAACTGAGGCATAGAAGGCATTTTGAGCTTCACGACCTTTGCGGGTTCGTTCAAATTCCTCCGCTGAGGTGTAGAGTGATCGCTCAGCAAAGTTAAACCAGCGATTAAGTTGTTCGATCGTCCACTGCTTTAACGTCGAGAAGCCCAAATACAGTGCTAGCGCCCACAACGATGCTCCTGCGATCGCCGTGGTATTTATCTCAACCCGAAAGGGAATAATATCAGTCAGCATCGCTTATTTTACTTTGGAGGGCGGAAAGCTAATAACTATTAATGTATCTTAACAAAGGCTGGGCATGAATTCATCTACCGCTGCTGGCCTTAGTACCTGCAAGTGATACCTGTAGGCTATCTTAGGTCTGCTGCTTCTGGGTGGGTAGCGAATACTCAACTAGCATCTCCTAGGACGTGCCTATATTTCCCGGAAAGCGATCGCGATCGTCAGAGATCGGTTATAACTTATGCCTGAGACATCAGTGGTGCGATCGAGCGTGCAAATTTCAGATTGAGCTGGGCTGATCAGCTAATGAACCCTAGCAGTAGCAGTCACAAACCATGAGAGTCAAGAACATTGATCAGATTTTATCGGAAATTCCTAAACCCCGGCGGCATCAAAAGCGCAAGGCAACCAAGCTGCGTTTTTTCATTTTGGCTTTTGTGAGTCTAATTGGTTTAATGACACTGGGATGGTTTAACCCAGAGCAGGTCAAAGCATTACCGCCAGGGCAAACTGCGATCGCCACTGGCAGTATCTGGCAACAAGGCTCCTTTCCGGTCGAGAATTTTCAAGCCTATACTTCTCCCTATGGCTATCGTCGCTCTCCCCGTGGATCAGGTGTAGAATTTCATCGCGGCTTAGATATAGCAGCACCTGAAGGCAGCTACATCCGTAACTGGTGGACAGGTCAAGTGGTAGGACTCTCCGATAATACTGCCTGCGGCACCTCAATTACGATCCAATCTGGCGAGTGGAAGCATATTTACTGCCACATGAATGGACATGTGGAAAGCGGCAGCAACGGTACTTATTTGATTGACCGCGAGGGTGGGATTCAAATTTGGAAAGGTCAACAGGTAGCAACGGGAGTCAGAATTGGACGAGTGGGGATGACGGGTCGGACTACTGGCCCGCATTTGCACTGGGGGTTAAAGTATTCCGACCAATATATAGATCCAGCTAGAGTTCTACGGGAGATGTATCGGCAACAAACGGTATCTCGTTAGTTGAGAAAGGGCGATCGCTTCTAATCTTAACTCACTTTAGAAGTGCGATCGCCTTGACATTCTCAAAGAGCGATCGCAGATCTCGTAGGTTGAATTCAGTTCGCGAAACCCAACAACATACAGTGGGAGAAGACATGATTCAACAAATAAAATCAGAGCAAGAAGTACTCAAGTTAGCCCATAAGCACGGTTTGATGATCCAGGAAGGTTCACTACGATTTAATGAATCGGGTCTTGACTTTCAAGTCGTGTTCGCAACGGACACTTCTGGAGAAAGCTGGGTTTTGCGCCTTCCCAGACGAGAGGATGTTCTGCCCTCAGTAGACAAGGAAAAACGGACGCTGGAACTGATTGCTCCACTTCTAACCGTGGAGGTGCCGCTATGGATTGTCTGCACAGATGAACTGATTGCTTACAAGGCATTAAGCGGTGTGCCAACGGGCACGATCGATGCAGAGGCAAAAGCCTATGTGTGGGAAATTGACGCAGCGAATGTGCCCGATCAATTCCATGAATCGCTGGCTAAGGGTATGGTTTCTCTTCATAGAATTAGCATTGAAAAAGCTCACGTAGCAGGTCTTTCCGTTGAAACTGTTGAGGAAGTACGTGCTGCAATGAAGCGCAAGATGAATGTAGTGAAGAGCGAGTTTGGTGTTAGTGAAGAGTTATGGAATCGCTGGCAATACTGGCTCCAAAAGGATGAGATCTGGCCGAAAGAAACAGTGTTAACTCATGGCGATTTACACGCTGGGCATATTCTGATTAATGCACAGGCAAAGGTGACTGGCTTTATTGACTGGACTGAAGCAGCCGTCAGTGACCCAGCGCATGATTTTGTTGCCCATTACCGCACGTTTGGTGAAGATGCTCTCAATAAGCTGATCTTAGCATACGCTAAGGCGAGCGGGCAGGTTTGGACGGGGATGGTCGAACATGTAATTGAACGAGCCGCTTCTTATCCCATAGCCATTGCAGAATTTGCGCTAAAGTCGGACTTGGATGAATACAAATTGATGGCTAGACAGTCGCTCGGCGTGAGTGACCAAGTGTTTTGAGATTCAGGCTTCGGTTCGCTTAATCTCCTGCAATAAAAGCCGTCATCTTCCACTCTCCTTGCTTGTTCTCAAACCGGGCACGGTAGCCCGCAGGGTAGTAGGCATAACGACTGGAAACATAGCCTCGTTGACCCGCAGGCGTGATAATCGGTTGCCAGCCCTCAACTGTTTGCTGTTCTTGCCGTTGCTGCTCAGTCAGACGTTCTAATCCAGCCGGATCAGATTTGACGACTTCATTCGATAAAACGCCAACTATAGGACTATCGTTACGGGGCTGGGCGCGAACATTAATGTTTTCACCCACAATATAAACATCGCTAAATGGATCGCCCAGGGATGCTTGAGAGGCATGGGGACATTGGTAAGCATCCATCTTCGTTCCCGCAGGCGCTTCGGAGGGCGTACAGCCGATGTTGATAATTCGCTCCAATCGTTTCCAGGAAAGTGAGTTAGGATTGTCAAATCCGAGTGAACTAAAGGGTTTGGGAAGACCAAAGGTGATTTGGATTTTGGGATCGGCGATCGCTTCGACAAATTTAGCATCGCGATCGCGAATTGCCTGTTGTAATCGTTCTCGAAATTGGTAGAAAGAACTGTTAGCAGGAACTTGATCACGCAGTTTATAGGGACGACGAGGATAGGGTGTTGCCTGTACAGTTGATGGTGTTGGCTGATCAGCGGTATTCTCTGCGGATGGGTTCGTCGCAGGTGATGACTGTTGTGCAGGGTAGTCAGCGGTTTGACAGCCTGCGAGGAACAGCATCAGCGGTACAATGCTTCTAAATTTCAGGAAACGGATTTTCATAATGTCATTGGAATTGGAACCTAAATGGATAGACGAACAACGATAATATGTGTTCATCTCATGGTTTACCTCATCCTCTCGATCGTAGAAACTCGATGACAGAAATGCCTCTAAAAAAAGTCCTGGCTAAATATCAGCGAAAGTTTGATTTCATGGCGACTTTCGGTAGATGAAGCGGGGAGTGTAGTTGAGTAAGCTGTGAAGCGATCGCCCAGTGTGGAGGTAGCAGGATGCTATTGCTCGGACTATTGATCCTGACTCATCTAATTCTTCCCCTGGCTTTTCTGATCTGGCTTTGGGGAGGGAAACAGAGCAGCAAACTTCTGACGGGGTGACAAGCCGCGTTCCTTCAACCGTTTTGAGGTGGAAATCTGCTTTGACTTTACTGAGGGTGAATTGGCTTTAGGCCATAGTTGTAAGGATTCAGGTGATATCAAAATAGGCTCAAACAATTTTCTTCTCAGGCTTGGCAGAAATATACCTGAATCCTTACCATTATCGGGTCACTGCCATTTGTTTTTCAGGCAGTTGAGTGTATTCCGCAACAATCTGACGGAATTGCTCCCCTTCAATAGTTTCCCGATCCAACAAAATATCAACCAAGCGGTCGATTAAGGGTCGGTTTTCCCGCATCAGACGGCGAGCTTTTTCATAGCAACTCATCGCGATCGCTCGCACTTGTTGGTCAATCTTCGTCGCCACCTCTTCGGAATATTCAGCTCGGGTCGTCCAACCGCCACCGAGAAAGACTTCGCTATCCGGACTTTCTAAGGCAACTGGTCCTAAGTCGGACATGCCGTAGCGCGTCACCATCTCGCGGCAGAGGTTACTAACAGCTCGCAAGTCGCTGCTGGCTCCTTTGGTAACTTCGTCATAACCAAACACCTCTTCTTCGGCAGCGCGTCCCCCCAGAAAAATGGTAATTTGGTCAATGAGCCAAGCTCTCGTATAAAGCCCGCTATCAACCATTTCTTCATTAAATACTTGCTGGGCAAAACCACCAATGCCGCCAGAACGGGGAATAATGGTGACCTTGTTTAGGGGGTCAGAATTTTCTAGTAACGTCATTAACAGGGCATGACCGACTTCGTGATAGGCAATCAACCGCTTTTTCTTACTGTCGAGCAGGGGATTGAGGGTCATGCCAATGGTAACCCGGTCGATGGCGTCGTCGATTTCTAATATACCGATCTCGTCTTTGCGCCGCCGTGCGGTTAAGATGGCTGCTTCGTTGAGCAGGTTGGCTAAGTCAGCACCAGAAAAACCAGGCGTGCGACGGGCGATCGCATCTAGCGATACTTCTGAGGCGAGCTTCTTGTTACGAGCGTGTACCTCTAAAATTCCCAAACGACCGTTGTAACCGGGTAAATCAACCGTGACCTGACGGTCAAACCGACCGGGCCGCAGTAGTGCGGTATCTAAAACATCGGGACGGTTGGTAGCGGCAATCACGATAATACCTGTATTGCCTTCAAACCCATCCATCTCAGTTAAAAGCTGGTTGAGGGTTTGCTCGCGCTCGTCGTTGCCACCGCCGATCCCAGCACCGCGCTGGCGTCCCACAGCGTCAATTTCATCTATGAAGATCAGGCAGGGAGCGTTTTCTTTGGCCTTTTTGAATAAGTCGCGCACCCGGGAAGCGCCAACGCCGACAAACATTTCCACAAATTCGCTACCCGATATGCTAAAGAAGGGAACGCCTGCTTCTCCAGCAACTGCTTTGGCTAGTAAGGTTTTACCCGTTCCCGGCGGCCCCACCAACAGGACACCTCTAGGAATACGTGCGCCTAGAGCAGTAAAGCGTTCGGTTTCCTTCAGAAAAGTCACGACTTCTTGCAGTTCTTCTTTAGCTTCTTCAATTCCAGCCACATCGTTGAAGAAAACCCCTGTTTTCGCTTGCATCTGAAAACGGGCGCGGGATTTGCCAAAGTTGAGCGCTTGACCGGAACTACTGGCAGAGCGACGCAGGATCATCATCAACCCGGCCATTAGTAAAAACAGTAAAAATAAGTTCATCACCAGCCCCAACGCTGCCGTGTTGTCAGCGGTGGGTTCTACGTCAAAGGCAATGTTGGCGTTGCGGAGTTTCTCGATCAGTTCGTTATTTTGGTCGAGCAGCACTACATCTTGTGGCGGCTCCGTGGCTTGCTGTCCGGTTAAGTGAACTTTGGCAACACTCCTTGAGGGGTCAATTTCTACTTTGCTAATTTGGCACGTAGTAGCTGGGGATAAGGTTGACTCAGTTTTACAGGCATCTATTTTCTGCAATAGATGACCATAGCTGAGAGGTTTGCGATCGCTACGCTGCGCTTGGGCAGGACTGCCGAGCCATACCCCTTGCAAAATCAGCAAGCTGGCAGCAAGACGCCATAGGTTTCGTGGTGCGACCTCCGGCTTGTCCGCTCTGGAAACGCGATGTTCCTTTGTCGAACCGCCTTTCGGCTCCTTTCCCATCCATGCTCTGATCCAGGAACTGTTCTTCATCAAAACTTCCTTAGTTGTCCTGCCTTGATTCAACCCCTAGTAAAGGGCATGACCCTGCAAGTCGGTGATGCAGCGTAGCNNCTTTACTAATTTCTAGTTTAACTTTCTTACAGAGATCGATGCTGGTAGCTGCCATGCCCTATGCTGGAAATCCCCCCTGTTCTGACTCCCAAGGACGCTCAATGGCTTGATTTGTTTATCGTTCACAGATTCTAATCCTTA
>DNXU01000268.1:0-3322 GCA_003505715.1 Cyanobacteria bacterium UBA8803
CCCATTCCCTATTCCCCATTTAAGGTGGGAAATTTGCTAAGGTTGAGCGGAGGTTTGGTATATTCGAGTCACTCCCGATATGGGATGTCAAGAGCTAACTATATAGCTGAAGAAAATTATGACAACCAGCGACGAATTTAAACAACAACTCAAGGCAGGCAGGATTGTAGATGCCCTCACCCTAGCATTGGCTGAATCCGTTGAGTTGGAAATTACTACCTGGGTGTCCTCAGCTAACTCAGATGGAAAAACCTTAACTGAGACAGACCAACCAGCTGCCGATTGTCGGATGCGGACTCGTTTGAATATCGTAGAGGGAGCCATCGATACCGAAGTTGGCTCTCAGTTCATTGGCAATGGCCCTTATACGGAACTGCGGCAATTTCACATGGAGCAGGTTCAAGCTGGACGGCAGATTATTCAGCACAATCTGGAAAACTTGCAACAGCTATTTACTGTTCTCACTCGAACTTTAGCGCAGCTGCCACCGTCGTTACGTCGGAGTGCAGAGGGCAATCCCCTGTTGTCTCCTTCCAGCCAGGATAACTTGCCGTAAACTTTGAAGGAACCCGATTGAGGTCTGGCACTTTCTTTTTCCGCGAACCGCCCCCATTCAGTGAGATTATTATGGCGTCGAGCGACGAGTTTCGAGAACAACTCAAAGCAGGCAATATAACTGAAGCGCTAGCCCTGGCATTGGGCGAAGCCGCTAAGTTAAGAATTACCACCTGGGTAGCGTCCGGATCGGAAGATCTGACGGTAGCACGGGCAAAACCGGGGTATCGCCTGCGCACTCATATTAATACAGTTGAGGGTGCAATTGAGAACGAGATTGGCGATCAGTTTCTGGGTAATGGCCCCTACCGGGAACTCTTGCCATTTCACCTCGAGCAGGTGAATCAAGGGAATCAGATGATTGAGAACAACCTCAAGAGTTTGCAAAAGCTATTTGAGGTTTTGGTTACCCTGCGTCACGAAGCTGCTACTCATCCTACCATTGAGTCGGAATGGACTCCTCTGGAGAGCCAGCTACTGCCATCGCCATCCTTAGAAGAAGCAGAATTAGCCATTGAGCCTCAAGAATTAGCGATCGCAGATGGGGGGGGTATGGCTGAGAGCGCCATTGCAGAGGAGATGCCAGCAGGGGGGTTAGCCATTGAGCCTCAAGAGTCTGGGGTCACAGATTGGGATCTAGCTGAGAGAGCCGTTGCTGAGGAGATGCCAGCAGAGGGGTTAGCCATTGAGCCTCAAGAGTCTGGGGTCACAGATTGGGATCTAGCTGAGAGCAGCCTTCTGGAGGAAACAGCAGAGGCAACAGCAGCAGAAGTAGCAATCAAGCCTCAAGAGTTTCTCCTTGAGGAAGATATCACCCCAAAAGTAGTACTGCCCGATAGCCAAGAGGCTTTGGCAGAACTACCAGATGAGGATGGGGCAATTCTAGATTTCTTGGAATCTTTACCAGAGCCACCGTCACCTGGCCCAGAATCTTTAGATCAAGAGCTTGATGAGGATGAATGGGAAGACTTTGTTGAAGAAGAACTGCAACTTGAGTCAGAGCTATCCGAACTCCCAGTAGGCGATGAGGATTGGGAAATCCTCACTGAGGACTGGGGTAGCCTGACTCTGGAAGAATTTGAGCCGCCTCCAGAATCACCAGAAGCTGGTATTGAAATTTCAGAGATCCCGCTCAATGAGGATAGGGAGGATACAGTTAAACTCCAAGAGCCAGCACCTGAACCAGAAACGCCCGTTCAGCGTTTGGAGTCTTTGGAGGCGAACGCTGATGAGGATTGGGATGACTGGATTGTAGAAGATTCAGAAATGAGGGGTGGCAGATCCTTGGGTTTGGTAGAGGAGGAAGAATGGGGTGACTTAACCGCTGACTTCGATCCCTTTGCCGCTCCATCCCTCACAGACTCGCCTTCGGATTTAGAAATAGATGAAGACTGGGATGAATTTGCAGTTGAGGAACTCCAGCCTTATGCCGAGACCATTGATGTAGAAAGTAGCTTTGAGCTGTCTGACCCTCTGGAGGAGCTGGCTAGCCCTGAGTCAGAACTGAACGTGACTGACAAGGTCGATCTCAGCAAAAACCTAGAGACAGATGCCTTGAAGGAAACAGGCGAGCCTCTTGATGAGTTAGATCGACCTCCCCCAATGGCAGAGACCAAGGATTGGTTAGAGGAGCCATCTAACGAATCTATGGAATTTTTATTTGAAGACTCTGAATCTTCAGATAATCCTTTTGATTCAGACATACTTGATGACGGTGAAGCCTACACTATGGAAGAGGCATTGTTTGACGAGATTTCGTTGGAGGAATTTGAGGAGTTTTCGATACCGATAGAGGAGTCTGAGATGGAAATGGACTCAGATGATTTCGAGCCACTGCTCGAATCTGACGATGATTGGGACGACGATCCCAATCCTGGGAGAAAACAAGAGCCACCATCCCCTCCTCCACCGACTCGCTTTTCTAATCCAAAAAATTAGCCATTGGTGAGGTTGACGGCTGTGAGCAAAAACCGCAATAAACAGGAACGTACAGACTTACTCGCAGTAACTAGTGGAGGAGGCACTACTCCCAATCTGAGTAGAACTCTCAATCAGTTTTTGCAGTCCTTGGGGGAAGTCTTAATCGACATCACAGCGTTAGAAGTCAACACGATGGTGGTGGAGGAAATTACCGGGGATAAGTTTATTGCTTGGGAAACTTATCGGGAGATTTACCCAATCTCTAGGCCATATCTGGAGCAACAGGGCATCCACGAATCTCTGCGCGATCGCTATCTAGAGTTACGCACAGATCTCGAACTCGAATACAGGTTACTTCTGGGCGATCCCAACTCCGAGTTTTACGACCCAAAGGTCTTGGACAGTGCTACCTTAGATAACCGAATTCTTACCGATCCTAGTCTAGGATTCTCAGACAGCCCCACGCTACTCCCCAACCCGATTAAACCAAATAGTCCTGAAGAAATTCTGAAGACGCAAAAGGTTCTGAGTAACTGCCGTTTCTTGCGCTGTTTGCGCAAGATGTGCGAGCTAAAAGCGGCATTGGACAATCGAAATAAATTACTACTGAGAAATCAGCTGGAACCATACCCTCAAGCGGATGCTACCCAAGTAATGGTACTTACAGATACAATCTGTGCCCAAACAGTAATTCAGCTTGATGGGGACGTGATCAACCGCTATGCTCGAGATATTTTTAACCATCCCCATAGAGAGGTGATTCTAGACATCCACAGAGAGGGAGTCATGGCTAGTGAAAAGCAGTGGCGGGGACTGTTAGAGTTTATTATTGGTTTGGTGCAGGCTC
>DNXU01000268.1:3405-8225 GCA_003505715.1 Cyanobacteria bacterium UBA8803
GATGAGGGATGAGGGATGAATATGCCATTTAATTCCTGCTTTTCTATATATATTGCTTCTGTTTTTTGGGTGTTTCTCTTGTGCAGCATCATCGTTTTCCAAAGCAGTCTCAGAAGGTGTCCGACAGGAAAAGGCTGAACTTAGATGCTTATATCAAAATTGAGCAGGAAAGAATTTCTCGCTCGCGTGTGCTGCTTCACGGCATTCGTTTTACCCTAGACAAAGAGATTCTCCAACGCATTAAACAAGCCAAACAGATGGGTTATCGCCTCGATATTTCCCGTCCCTTGCTGACGGATTTGCGCTACGTTTCTCTTATCGATAGCGAAAACCGCTTGCAGTCGGGATTAGCCTTCTGCACCTACTATTGCCGAGGGGAGTCTGAGGAGGCACTTATGCGGAGTGTTATTTCCCTTGATGGCGATATAGTTAACCAAATCAGGAGCGACTGTTTAGAACGTCCCAACTTTTGTCGAGAGCTGGCTTCAGCTCATTACTGGTTGATAGAGCAACTGCTAACTCAACTGCGTTTGGGAGCATTAGTTAGGTTAAATCTGCTTTTAAGTTTACTTTGCTGGGGTCTAGCACTGTTGATTGTAGGGGCGATGGTCATTCTTGCGCTCCCAGATTTCCTGAATAATCCTTGGATGTTCTTAGTTGCTCTGGTGATGGTGTGCCTCTTAGAAGCAGGCTTACAACGCCTGCTGCGTTTATTTTTACCAACCATCCGTCGCTGGGTTTGGCGTCGGTTATTGTTAGGTTTGCTCTCCCACAAACCCCGTTCAAAACAAATTACTAAAAGGCTCTTAGCCTGGTTAGTACCTTAAGATATAATCTAATCTCGCTACTTAATGTAGCAAGATTTGACCCCTATCCCTCCCCATCCTGCTTCGCTGAGGGTGGGATCTCACGCGCAAAACGATGTATTTTAGCAACTCGCGTACTAACTTCTTATCGCCCCTTGCCAGTTTTGCTCTGATGATGGTTTTGTTAACCGCATGTACACAACAGCAGGACACTACATCAACTTCTGCTAGTCCTACTTCAACTCCTGCCGTAAATTCTACAGCTGAATCTCCAGCCAGTACTACGGCTTCATCCCCGACTAGCGAGTCTCCCTCGGACTCTGCAACTTCATCTGCTAGTAGCGACAAAGGCGAGGCTAATCTTGCCGAAATGATTGGCACTACACAGGATGGTTGGATACCTAAGGTACTCAAAAGCGCCAACTTCAAAGAAGGCATGACGCCAGAGGAAGTAGGAAAGACGATCCCTGGTGCTGAAAAAGTCTCTGAATATGGATTTAGTGAGGTGACAGTTGCAGATGTGCCCGGACTCCAAAAATACGAGTTTTACTTTGCCAAAGATGATGCAGGCAAGCCAACAAAATTGATGTCTATCAGACTTCATTTAGACCCTTCTCTGAACAATCCAGAGTCTTATAAAAAATTAGTGGACGTTTTAGTGAAAAAGTATGGAGAAGCGAAACCTGAAGACATTGAAAAACAACTGATCACCTGGGTAGGGCCTGAATTCGCGACCATTCAGCTGACTAAGGGCACCACTAACTTTGAAGGTTATGTGCTAAATGTCAGCGTCCCCAAGTCCTGAGTAATATAGTGTCCGGTTGCGTTGATATGGTTTGTAGTAACCAATACAAGTGGTTACTACGAACTTAGCCTTTAACAGATAGAGCGTCGGGAACTTCCTGCTCATAATCAGAGGCGATCGCCACAGCTTCTTGTTCAGCTAATCGTTTCGGTTGTAGATAAAGATTCTCTAGCAGTACAGACGCACCTGCTATCCAAGGAGGGACAATCAAAGCACCAATAATTCCTAAAACCTGGGCTCCACCCACTACTGCTAATAGCTGATACAACGGGTGAACTCTCACCGAAGAACCCACTAACAGGGGATCGAGAACGTAGGTTTCTAGGTTTTGCACGATCGCAAACAGCAGTAACACCCAAAAAAAAGTCCAACCACCTTGAGCAAGCGCCACAATCAAAGCGGGGATTGCTCCTAAGATTGGCCCAAAGAAAGGGATTAAGTCAGTCACGCCTGCGATCGCCCCTAAGCCCAGTGCAAACTCCGAAATCCCCAAAAATAACAACCCGATACTAATAGCAATGCCTAAAATCACAGAAACTAACAATCTTCCTTGGATATAACTTCCCATGCGCCGACTCATGGGTTTAACCTGCGCTGCCAAGCGTTCATCCCAAGGCTTGGGAAACAAACTCACTAAACCTTTAATTAGGTTGTTAGAACCTGATAGCATGTAACCCGAAAGAACAAATGCCAAAATCAAGCTGATGACACCACCAACAAAGCCTCGCGTCACTCCGTAAGAGCGCACCACTAGCTCTTGACTAGAACCAATCGCCCAACTCGTGAGAGTCTGAGGATCAAAAAATTGGCTCACGCGAGGCTCGATAATTCCTAGACGTGTTGCCAAGCTGTCTATTAAAGATTGTAGAACTTCCAAATATGTTGGCAACCTCTTCAACAGGCGTTCAATTTGATCGATTACCGTTGGCCCAAGGGACAAACCCAGCAGCATTAAAACAGCTAATAAGCTCAAATAAACTAAGAGAACTGCTAACCAGCGAGGAATATTTAACCTTTCGGCTCTCTCAATAATCGGTGCTAAGGTAGCAGCTAATACGATCGCGATCATCAGTATTACTATCAAACTACTGAGCTGCCACAACAGCACTAGGAGCAAGCTAGTAACAACGATCAGCAAAATGGTACGGGTAGAAATGACAATACGCTGCTCAGACATTACAGAAGGTTTTGGCAAGGATGAGAAATAGCGTAAGAGAGAATCTTCAATTTACAATTTACTAACAAAAATACGCACCTACCCTAGGGTAGATATACCTACCTAAAATTGGTTTGGATTTAATCCATAATTCCTCTCTCATCGCCGAGACAGCAAGCGCTAAGACAAAGCCATCTCGTTAACGAGATGGCTTCGGCTCTAAATTAGGGTAATTACTAACTAATGTCAAAAACCCGAATTTGTACTCATACAAAACAAAGCGAGAATGCCATTAATCACATAAAATACCCCAACAATTTGAATTTCTGACCAGCCACTTAGTTCCAGATGATTGTGAAACGGTGACATTTTAAACAAGCGCTTGCCAATACCATCTGGCCCTTTGGTGGCTTTGTAATAAGAAACTTGAGCAATTACCGACAGGGATTCGACAAAGAAAAGGCCGCTAATAATAAATAAGCACCAGAGGTTCTGACTCAAAAGGCCAACTGCTGCCAGAGCGCCTCCGAGTCCCAGAGAACCGGTATCACCCATAAACACTGTGGCTGGATGGCGATTGTGAACCACGAAACCCAGGCAACTGCCACTCATACAGGCACAGAAAATCATTAATCCCGGTAAAGTTGGGGCAACGATCGCTCCTAAAGCGAGTAAAGCGATCGCACAGGTGCCTGCTGCTAGTCCATCTACCCCATCGGTAAGGTTGGTCGCATTACTTTCTGCCACTAGTACAAATAGCGCCAAAGGCCAGAAAAGCAGCCCCAAGGGTAAAACTAAACCAAAAGGCAGGCTGATGCTAGTAATACTTGCTGGTTGAGTTCCTGCCAGCCACATGCAAAACAATAAACCAACAGTAATTTGCAATGCCAGTTTTAGGCGAGGGGAGATTCCTTTATTAGAACGGCGTCGGACAATTTGCCAATCATCAAGCCAGCCAATTGCTGCATAAGCAAGGGTGACCACTGATACTACGACAACAAAACTAAAATCTTTTGCACCAATGACCCATCCTGACCACAGGAGAGCAACAATCACTGCCACTGGCACAAAAAATACCCCACCCATGGTTGGGGTGCCTGCTTTTTGTAAATGGGTTTGAGGCCCATCTTCACGGATAATCTGTCCAATTTTCAGGGCTTGCAGCATAGGAACTGCCCAGTATCCCAGTGCTGCGGTAAGCAAAGCACAAGTCCATAGGGGCAAGGTCATTGACAGCCCTGCTAAAGGGAATCGCCCCCCTACTCCATCAATAATCAATCCTCCCAGGCTCAAACCAACTGCCAGTAACGTCAAGAGGCTAGATCCGGTTAAGTTTAACGACCGCCTAGAAGTTAATTTTGCGTCTACCACAGACTCTATATTCCTTTAGCGAACATTCCTCACACAAACGCGACGCATGGCGTCTTGACGATTCCCGTGTGACCCACGGCACTGATGGGAATCCTAACATCTATGGGGCAATTTGCATCCATCCTTCAAGCAAATTTACTTATATTTTTGAAGGGTGAGCCATTATTCAGAGCTATGAGTTGAGCAACGGATAGCGGAAAATTCCTAATACTAGTAGTTGGCGCATTTAGTGTTGATAAGTCTGGTATTTCCTATTCCCCTAGCTCTTGAAGCTTTCCTAAATATCGGACTTGCCAGCGAGCGAGTCGGTCAACTACTGGTAATGGAGGTATTGCACCTAACTAGGTTCTACTGCAAAAACCCTGCTGCCGTTCAAAAAGTATAAATTGCTACAGAATTCCCGCTGGTCAGGGATACCATTCTGTTCTTGCTCGTGTCTTGCTCGTGAATCTGCACCATGTTGCTCTATGGGTCAAAGCTACCCCACTGCCTGATGGCCTACTACCACAAACAACAATAAATTCTTCGGTAGTAAACCCTCTGCACTACTTCTTTCATAGGTTGAGATACCTCTTCCTGATTATTTAAAAAAAATTCTCCCGTAGCGAGAGAGGGGAGGTTTCTGGGATTAATGGGATAGAGAAAGTGGAGCCGAAAAGGACACAGGGACAAGGAGAACGAA
>DNXU01000268.1:8249-13564 GCA_003505715.1 Cyanobacteria bacterium UBA8803
TTCGTTCTCCTTGTCCCTGTGTCTTCCTTGCCTTGAGTAATAGACCAAGGGAAGGGAGCTTACCGAATCGGGAACCCTTGCTACCTGATACTTATAACTAACCCACCTCAGTTCTAGACATTTCCAAATGTTGGAATTGGGCTAGCACTGGGGCGAGCGAAACTGGGCAATTCAATGCGGGTAATGTTACGGTTTCTCACAGCCAGCCGATAGCTGACACTTTGCAGCTCAGCATGAAGTTGCCGATTTTCCCGTTGCAACATTGCCACTTTTTCTCGGACAGGTGCCATGCGCTCAGAAAATTTCTGGCGATAAATCTGCGGGAGTTCTTGAACGACCTGCTCTAACATACGGGAACGGTCGGTTAATTCCTGAACCGATTGCCGCAATTGATAAATTTCTGCATCACGGCTAGCAATCTGCTCTTGGTAAAACCGCACCTGTTGCTCAACATCTTGTAGCTGTTCTCGCAACACTCGCATTTGAGCTTGGTGGCGCTCGGAAACTTCCGGTGGAGGAGTGAAGTTAGCATTGCCCTTGACTAGGCGAAATAGTTCCTGAGACAGCTGTTGCACCAGCTGATCTCTAAGATGCAACTCTTCTCGCAGACGCGAAACTTCAGTTTGAAGCGTTTTTAGGGTTAGTGTTTCAGTCTGGGTCACGATAGCTTACAAGCTCCGATAATAGGTTAATCCCAATGGTAGAAGAGGACGGACAGCACGAATCGCTCATCTGTCTTCCCGCTGGAGACTCCCGTTATAAGCGCCCTTCTTACACGGGAGCGATGGGATCTTAACTACTATATCCTCCTCCCTCAGAACCGTGCTGGCAAGTTGTGTCTGGCACGGATCGAGCCAATCAGGTCATGATTGACAGATTAACCCCAAAATGTTACTCCTGGCAACAGCTCAGTCATCAAAGAAGGGAACATCCTACTTTTAAGCTAGGGGCTTCGATTAGTATTAAGTTAACTTCTGATGCAGTGTAGGCTCAATGAGTGCAGTAAACAGCGCGAAACAGATTAAATTCGGAACAGACGGCTGGCGGGGAATTATCGCTGATGATTTTACCTTTGCCAATGTGTGTAAGGTAACTCGGGCGATCGCCAGTTATCTGGAAACCGCCTATACCAAAGATCGTCCGGTTTTAGTAGGTTACGATCCCCGCTTTCTCGCTGACCAGTTTGCCCAAACTGCCGCTGGAGTTCTTGCTGACTTGGGTTGGACGGTAAAAATTGTAGATCGAGATTGTCCGACACCAGTAATTGCTTACAATGCCTGTTTCCTAAACTCAGCTGGGGCGCTGATGTTTACTGCGTCTCACAACCCAGCTCCCTACTGCGGTATTAAGTACATCCCGGATTACGCCGGACCGGCAACACCAGAGATTACAGATGCGATTGTCGCTCATATTGAAGGCGCTGATGAGGCATTGCCTACAGGCAAAAATAGCGATCGCATTTCCACCTTCGATCCCAAACCAGAATATTTGAAGTTTATCTACACCCTGCTGGATGTGGAGCAGATTCGCAGTGCCCAGCTTAAAGTGAAATACGATGCCCTATACTCAACCTCTCGCGGCTACTTGGATACAGTTCTCGAACATTGCGGCTGCCAGACTGAGACCTTTAACGCGACTCGCGATGTCCTGTTTGGTGGCGGGATGCCAGAGCCTAAGAAAGAGCAGTTGGTGAAGCTGGTAGAGGCAGTTAAAAAAGATAGCGCCGATTTGGGTCTAGCCACGGATGGGGATAGCGATCGCTTTGGGATTGTGGATGAGCAAGGAAATATCCTCACCCCGAACACCATCCTGCTGTTGCTAGCACGTCACTTGATCAAAAATAAAGGTAAAACCGGAGCCATTGTTCGGACGGTTGCTACCACCCACCTATTAGATAATTTTGCCCTCAAGTACGGCCTGCCAATTTACGAAACAGCGGTAGGCTTCAAGTACATTGGGGAGAAAATGCGGGAAACGGATGTCCTAATTGGCGGCGAAGAATCCGGCGGTTTGAGCATTATCGGCCATATCCCAGAAAAAGATGGCATTTTAGCCAATATGCTGGTTGCCGAAGCCATTGCCTACGAAGGAAAGCCCTTGAGCCAGCTTGTAGAAGAAGCGATCGCTGAAGCAGACGGGCCAGTTTACAACAAACGCCTGGATTTGCACCTCAACGATGTCCACAAAGCAGCCATTCTTGATTCTTGTCTCAACAATCCCCCTACGGCAGTAGCTGGCATCAAAGTCAAAGAGGTAGGACGCAAAGATGGCATCAAACTCTATCTGGAAGAAGGTAGCTGGGTACTGTTGCGTCCATCGGGAACCGAACCTCTGATGCGCGTCTACCTGGAAACTAACTCTCTAGAAAAGGAAAACCAAATTGCTACAGCGATGGAAGATCTAATTAAAAAGATAGAACCTATAAGTATTTAATTTAGTTGTTGGTTGTTGGTTGTTTGTGGTTAGCCAACAAAAAACAAAAAACAACAAATAACAAACAACAAACAACAAACAACAAACAACAAATAACAAATAACAAATAACAAATAACAAACAACAAACAACAAACAACAAACAACAAACAACAAACAACTATTATGAAAAATATTGCTAATTTCCTAATCTCCTTAATTGTCACAGCTTGGATTGGGGCGATCGCGATTCTTTCCCTGCAAAATGCTACCCTAGTATCCCTGAAGTTTCTGACCTTTGAGTCAATTCAGCTACCAGTGGGTATTGTATTGGCGTTTAGTGTTGGAGTTGGGGTGATGGGGGGAGCGATCGTGCCTATATTTTGGCAACTCGCTGGACAATCACGGGAGACTTACCAAGATGAAGAGTACTGATTTTGACTTCTCCGGACTTTGATAAAAACATCTACTTGATATCACTGAGTACTCCGCCATTCCCAAGGTGAAACATACTTTGCATCGCTCCAGACTCCCCGACGCCGCTGCTTAGCTTCGGTTTCAGCTTGTTCGACAAGGGCAGCGCTGGGACAGTTTTTTAGGTAGGGTCGATAGACTTGGGAGAGTCCTTCTTTAACCAAAACTTGCTGAATAAACGTACCGTTAGGGAGACGGACTTCACTGATTTTGCGCCCGTAGCGATCGGTATCGGTTATGGTTAATTCGACCCGATCACCTCCTTGGCTAACCAACTCCTGAACTCGCTGCTGCGCTCTCTCCCCCCACTTAAATTGGCTTTTGTCTACCAATTTACGGCTTTTCCTCTCATTGGCGGTATGGGGAACTTCTGGTGAATCTATACAAGCAAAACGTACTTTTATCTCGGTATTGCTGCTATCTGTAACTGTAAGCGTGTCTCCATCGCTAACTCGTTTCACTGGGTAAGTGGTTGAGCCAAACCAGGTATTACACGCCCCTAAGCCTACCATGACAACAGTGGCTGCTATACAGCTAAGAGATTTTGGCAACCATTGGCATTTCATAAACTGGAGGAGCCACACCACAGATTTTCCTATTAACCATCCTAGTTAAAACTTAGGCATTTTGCGCCTCACCTGGTAGGGAGGGTTTACCAGCGCTCCCTCCCAGCCTTTAGCGCGTGGAAATCCTCTTTTTCACCCAATCGGGTAAATCCAATTGGGTGAAGCCATCCTTTTCTTGGAAAACTTACGATAGCCTCCGTATGTACTCTCAACAATTACTCCCTTAGAAAAATCGAAATTATGTCTACCTTAAGCCTGCTCAAGAAGTTGTCAACAGCTACTGTTGGTACAGCAATTGTTGGTCTGGGAGTACTGGGTACTCCAGCTATGGCTGTGACTCTCTACCAGGGATTTGACCCAGGCATAGAGCCGGGGCAATCTCGTCCTAACTCGGATGCAGCCGCCGCCAATTTTGATTCAGATGCAGCAGCTTTAGGGTCTGTCAACCTTATTGATTTCGAGAATTTGACACCAGGCAACTATTCTACGCTAACTCTTGGTTCTGGTGTCACAGCAACCTGGTTAAACCCCAATCCCTATTATCAGAGTATTAGTCAACTCAATAACAGCTTGACTGGATATAACACCACATCAGGCGGTAGCAAATTTTTGAGTCTTGGCCCTGGCAACCCGTTTGCTCCTGTAAGCCTAACACTTGCCTTTGCCAACCCCATTCAATCTTGGGGAGCTTACTTTACAGGTGTTCAAGGTGCCATCGGAAAATACTTGGTTCAGTTTAGTGACGGTTCTTTACAATCCCTGTCATTAGCAGAGGATAACTTCGGTGGTGTACAGTTCCTTGGATTCACAGCCAGTGGCAAATCTATTTCCTCAATTACTATTGTGGGGAAACCCGACAGTATTGGTCAAATGGGTGACATTATCGGACTAGACGATATGCGCTATGTATATGCACCTTCCGACCCAACTCAATCGGTGCCTGAACCGACTTCCGTATTGAGTCTGTTAGGCTTTAGTGCTTTTGGGGTCAGTAGCCTACTCAAGCGCCAGCAGAAAATGAAAGGTTAAGGTGTTGGTTTGAAGCTTACAGCACTTTTAAAGTTTAGTCGCTAGCGCCAAGCTCACCTATCTTTTTCTCTAGCTAGACAAAGGCTTCTCCATCGAGCTATGATGAGAGACTGTGGTTTTTAGTAAAAAACATGAACGCTCAAGAGGTTATTCGTGCCCTAGAGGCCGAACAGCTTAAATCAGACTTGCCCACAATCCATGTAGGCGACACTGTTAAGGTGGGGGTACGCATTAGGGAAGGCAATAAGGAACGGATACAGCCTTACGAAGGTACGGTGATCGCCATCCGTAACAGTGGCATTAATAAGACGATTACAGTACGACGCATTTTCCAAGGTGTGGGAGTGGAGCGGGTTTTTCTAGTCCATTCTCCCCGAATTGCCAGCATTAAAATAGTCAGTCGCGGTAAAGTACGTCGGGCAAAACTATTCTACTTACGCCAGCGCGTTGGGAAGGCTACTCGCATCAAACAACGCTTTGATCGCTAATCGTGAACTTAAATGGCAGGTTGGCTTGGTATTAACGGGTGAATTGCGCTACACTGAATAAGGGGAAGAGGTTATACCTACCTCTTACACCCACTCAGGCGCTCTTAGTTCAGTTGGTAGAACGCAGGTCTCCAAAACCTGATGTCGGGGGTTCAAGTCCTCCAGGGCGCGTATAAATGTGCTGAAAATAGGCAAAGGGTCATCCCTTATTCCTTCCGCACCTGGATGAGATCGCGTCATACAATACAATAGAGAAGAAGGCCAGATAAAGGTTTCTACCCGAAGGCATAGCTGTCATAGGCTAGATTACCCTACCAGGGAAAAACCTTTGGGTTAGACTTGTTGCG
>DNXU01000268.1:13572-23421 GCA_003505715.1 Cyanobacteria bacterium UBA8803
GTGGCTGCCAAATTTTCCATTGGTAGAGTCCTCCGAGGGCCATTAACTGGGGATGGGGAATTGGAAAAGCCAGTTATGAGGGTTGGGTTTTTCAGCTAAGACCCTAAAACTTGAAACTCATAGTGTCTAGTACAGACCATACTTCTAGTGGGTGGTTAAATCCAATATTGATTTATGGGGGAATAAAACATAGTGGCAAAGAAAACTCAAACACCAGCAGAGACTCAAGAGACTACATCGGGGTTTAGCTTAGTCAAGTTTTTTGAGGAAACTAAAGAAGAACTCGGTAAAGTCGTTTGGCCATCACGGCAGCAGTTAATTAGCGAATCAGCTGCTGTGCTAATGATGGTAATCCTCTCTGCCACCCTCATTTATTTGGTGGATGGCTTCTTCTCGTGGGCATCAGTAAAGGTATTTGGATGAATTCTGTGACAGACGAATCCCATGATTCAAATCAACAGTTAGACCAGCCTAAAACCGCACGTTGGTATGCGGTTCAGGTGGCTTCAGGCTGTGAAAAGCGGGTCAAAACAAACCTGGAACAGCGCATCCAAACCTTGGATGTAGCTGACCGGATTTTAAGAGTACAGATTCCCCAAACACCAACTGTTAAGATCCGCAAGGATGGTTCGCGCCAGCACTCCGAAGAAAAGGTCTTCCCTGGCTACGTGTTAGTCCAAATGGTGATGGACGACCATGCTTGGCAGGTTGTCAAAAATACGCCAAATGTGATTAATTTTGTAGGAGCAGAACAGAAACGCCGCTACGGGCGAGGACGGGGACATGTTAAACCCGTACCCCTAAGTCCCGGAGAAGTGGAACGGATCTTCAAGCACGCCCAGGAACAAGAGCCAGTTATCAAAGTTGATATGGCTGTTGGCGATAAAATTATGGTATTGTCGGGTCCGTTTAAAGATTTTGAAGGTGAGGTCATTGAGGTAAGCCCTGAAAGGAGCAAGCTGAAGGCATTACTTTCAATTTTTGGACGAGATACGCCAGTGGAATTGGAATTCAATCAGGTTGAAAAAACAAGCTAAGAATGGCTAAAAAAGTAGTTGCAGTGATTAAGTTGGCTCTCCCAGCAGGGAAAGCCAACCCAGCGCCGCCAGTCGGTCCAGCATTGGGTCAGCATGGCGTGAATATCATGGCGTTTTGCAAAGAGTACAACGCTAAAACAGCCGATCAAGCTGGTATGGTAGTACCAGTAGAAATTTCGGTTTTTGAGGATCGCAGCTTTACCTTTGTTCTCAAAACTCCACCTGCATCCGTACTGATTAAGAAGGCAGCAGGAATTGAACGAGGTGCCAGCGAACCCAACAAACAGAAAGTAGGGTCAATTACGCGATCGCAACTCCAAGAAATTGCCCAGACAAAAATGCCTGACCTCAATGCCAACGACATTGACGCAGCAATGAAAATTGTTGAAGGTACAGCTCGCAACATGGGCGTGGCAGTTGTAGATTAGTTATTTGTTGTTTGTTATTTGTTGTTTGTTATTGGTGATTTGTTATTTGTTGTTTGTTGTTTGTTATTTGTTGTTTGCTAAGTAAAAAAATAACTAACAACTAACAACTAACAACTAACAACTAATAACTAACAACTAACAACTAACAACTAACAACTAACAACTAACAACTAACAACAATCCCTAGTTCAGTAAACTTAATTAGGGGGAGAAGTTTGAGCTTCGCTAGTAACCCCAGGAGATATAGATGACAAAAAAGATATCGCGCCGAGTACAGGAATTGCGCAAGAAGGTCGAAGACCGACCTTATGAACCCTTAGAAGCACTTAAGCTTTTAAAAGAAACAGCTACAGCTAAGTTCCCAGAATCAGCTGAAGCCCACATCCGCTTGGGAATTGACCCAAAGTATACCGACCAGCAGCTGCGAACTACAGTAGCCCTGCCAAAAGGAACGGGTCAGGTGGTGAGAGTCGCCGTGATTGCCAGAGGTGAGAAAGTCACGGAAGCGACTAATGGGGGTGCTGATATTGTCGGTTCTGAGGAATTGATTACAGAAATCCAAAACGGCATGATGGACTTCGATCGGCTGATTGCAACGCCGGACATGATGCCGCAGGTAGCCAAATTGGGACGGCTTTTAGGCCCGCGAGGTTTAATGCCTTCACCAAAAGGGGGCACCGTAACCTTCGACTTAGCTCAGGCGATTCAAGAATTTAAAGCAGGTAAACTTGAGTTCCGAGCTGATCGCACTGGCATCGTTCATGTTATGTTTGGTAAGGCGTCCTTTTCTGCCGAAGACCTGCTCGTGAACCTCAAATCCTTGCAGGAAACGATTGACCGCAACCGACCTTCGGGCGCTAAGGGTCGCTATTGGCGTACTATGTATGTATCGGCAACAATGGGCCCAGCGATTGAAGTCGAGATCAACATCTTGCGAGATATGAAAGTTGGTGAGGCTGCATAATTTGAGAATTTAGTCCAAAATTAAAAACTCAATCGGCTCGTACCAGAGACAGCAGGAGCAAATAGCTTAATAGCCTGCCGAGGTCAGTGCCCTGAGTATCTTATTGTCCCATTGCCATTACCTGTGAGTGGCAGCGGCCAAGATACGAAGCACAACCCCGGCATGGCGTCCGGGGTTTTGTTGTTTGTAACTCGCCAACAACCAACAACCAACACCATAAGGAGGTGAGAATGCATGGGTAGAACGCTGGAAAACAAAGAGCAAGTTGTGGCAGATCTTAAGGAAATCTTGAGTGAGTCTCAGCTAGCGATTGTGATTGACTACCAAGGACTTTCGGTTGCTGAAATTACAGACTTGCGGAATCGTCTGCGTCCTACGGGCACTGTTTGCAAGGTGACCAAGAACACGCTAATGCGGCGAGCGATTGAGGACAATGCCACTTGGCAACCGATGACGGAATTCCTGAAGGGATCAACCGCCTTCATGCTAGTCAAAGATGATATTGGCGGTGCCATCAAGGCTTACCAGGACTTCCAAAAAGCCAGCAAGAAAACCGAATTCAAGGGCGGCGTCATGCAAGGCCGTGCCCTGAATGAAGAGCAAGTAAAAGCGATCGCTAACTTGCCTTCCAAGGAACAACTGATTGCCCAAATCGCTGGTGCAATTAATTCCTTGGCAACGAAAATTGCTGTGGGCGTCAACGAAGTACCAGCTTCTCTGGGTCGCAGCATCAACGAGGTGCCAGCATCCTTGGGCCGCTGTCTGCAAGCGATCGCTCAAAAGCAAGAAGAGAATGCCTAATAATTTAGTTGTTGGTTGTTGGTTGTTGGTTGTTAGTTGTTGGTTGTTAGTTGTTGGTTGTTAGTAATTGGTAATTTGTAATTGCCACAAACAACAAACAACAAACCACAAACAACAAACTACAAACCACAAACAACCAACAACAAACAACTAACAACAAACAAAGGAGTTTATTGATGTCTGCTACAACTGACGAAATTCTGGAAAAACTAAAATCACTGACTTTGCTAGAAGCAGCTGAGTTAGTAAAGCAAATTGAAGAAACCTTCGGCGTCAGTGCTGCGGCTCCGGCGGGCGGCATGATGATGATGGCTCCCGGTATGGCTGCTCCTGGTGGGGCTGCTCCTGCTGAAGAGGTTGAAGAGAAAACCGAATTCGATGTCATCCTGGAAGATGTTCCGGCTGACAAGAAGATTGCCATCTTGAAGGTAGTGCGGGCGCTCACCGGACTGGGCCTCAAGGAAGCTAAAGATTTGGTGGAAGCAGCACCCAAGCCAGTTAAAGAAGCTGTTGCTAAGGATGCAGCTGAGGATGCCAAGAAGCAACTGGAAGAGGCTGGCGCTAAGGTTAGCATTAAGTAGACAGAACTAATTACAGTTTGTAGGGTGCGTTACGCTTTCGCTAACGCACCCTACAAACTGAAAATATTTTTGACACCGATGGCTCATATCCTGTCTGGTTAAACACCCCTATTGTTAGAGCTATTGATTTGGCACTGTGGCATCCTGAGTTAATTCGTTGACTTGTAAACAAGAGCAGGAAATTTTATCTACTACGCTAGCGGCAAGTGTCGTAACTGTGTGAATTTCTAACTCAGCGTCTGGTGAAGTTTCAAAAAGGAGTTGTTCTCCTGGAAAAACAATTCGCTGGAAGTACCCGTTGGTAATGTTGGAAATCTGAGTGATTTGAATTTTATTAGTAGTATTTTTGTAGTAACAAAGAATTTTGCCGCTCGGCTGCAAAGTTAGGGGATGGGGGATTTCGGTGATTGCCATTAATGTTAATGATCCTATCTACAAGGTGTTCTGGCGGAATTTGGCAGTCAGTGATATTTTTGGCTCACTGAAGTAACAAATTCTAAAACGGAGCTGGCAAGGGCTACGTGTTCATCAGGGCTAAGGCGGCACTCTTGATAGACTTCATTTAAGAAATGAGTTAGGGCCCAGCGGACAGCTTCTAAATCTGCCCTGACTTTGGCTACTCTGAGAGCAAGGGCGCTGGTTGAATAAATCTTGCGATCGCTAACCGCGATCTTCTCTTCGGGAAGCCAGCAGCGAAACGAGTAACCTGCTGGTTCTGGGATCACTTCAATCAGCCACCCATGATAAGGTTCTTTCCCATTCATCCAAATCCTACCTCCATCCCTGAGTCATCGAAACTTGTAACCCTCAATTCCTGCCCCTGTATCTGAAACGAATTCATCTGACCACTTCACAACAGTACTATGTACAGATGCAATAACCGTGCAGGATTTATGCAGAAATTGTGCAGAATAAGGGGAGAGAGAATAGAGAAACTTCTTTGTCCCTTTCCCTCTTTCCTACTTAAGTCGATAACCCAGTCCGTGAACTGTTTCAATGAAATCTTCAGGAGCACCTAAGGCTCTGAGTTTGTGGCGCAGACCTCTGATGTGAGATGTAACTGTTTCTGAGGCAGGTGAATTGTCTAACGACCAAACCTGTTCGATGATGCCAGCTCGGCTCAACACTCGCCTGCCACTGGAAACTAGTAGCTCTAAAAGGACATACTCTTTAGGAGTTAGTGATAGGGGTTTGTTATCGTAGGTAGCCTCATGGTTACTAGGATTGAGGCGCAGGTTACCCCAGCATAGACTGGCTGTAGTGGCAGAACTTCCCCGTCGCAGCAGAGCGCGAATTCGAGCCATCAACTCTTCTAGGTTAAATGGCTTGGCTACGTAGTCATCTGCTCCTGCATCTAGTCCGGTAATCTTGTCGGCAACGGTATCGCGAGCAGTTAGCATCAATACGGGTGAAGTGGAGTTGCGATGTGCCGGACTGCTTACTTCGCTACTGCGCAACCGTTGGCAGAACCTGATGCCATCTAGCTTGGGCAAAGTCACGTCCAGTAATAGCAAGTCATAGCTCATCAACTCAACCCAGCTCCAAGCAGCTTCCCCATCTTTGGCAAGATCCACCACATACTGACGCCGAGTTAAAGCTTCTGTGAGTACCTCCGCCAACTGAATATCATCTTCAACGACTAAAATACGCATGACTCAACCACCAAAATATGCAGGGTCACGATACTTCTGTTCAGCTAGAGGGGCGTAGGATCGAAGTAATTTGACTCTAGCATCTCTGGGATGCTGCTGTTTACCCAATCTATCTTAAAAAGTAACAAATCTCATGAAGTGGTCTTTTGTAGGAAAGTGGATTGCCGGAGGGTTTGGCTTAACCCTGCTACTCATGGGAGCGATTAGCTTGGCGTCTTACAAAAACATAACACAGCTCATTGAGAGTGTGGATAGAGTACAGCATACCTATGAAGCCCTGAATACTTTAGCGGATTTCTATTCCACCATGACAGTTGCAGAATCAGGAAGGCGGGGCTACATCTTTTCAGGGAGCGAGCAAGAATTAAAGCGTCATCAAATCGCCCTAGATGATATGCAGTCTGAAATGAGAACGCTTCAACAGCAGATGAGCGGCAGTCTTATTCAGCAACAGCGCTGGAAAAGCCTGAACTCTTTGGTCGCTCAACGGTTGATTTTGTTCAGACAGTCTATCGCTCTCTATCAAAAAGATAAATCGGCGGTTCAGACTCAAGCTCTGATTACCGACCGCAGTGTTAAACTGCGAGGAGAAATTCAGACTGTTTTAGCGGAGATTAAAGCTGAAGAAGAGCAGCTGCTACGGATTTGGATCGACCAGTCCCGTTCCAGCATCCACTACAGAGTTCTCATAGAAGTAATCAGCACATTTTTAAGTTTTGCCATAATTGCTGGAGTATATTTCACGATATACAACCAAGGGGTGCAACGGCAAAAATTTGAAACCCTCCAACGCAATTTGGCTCAAGAAAAAGAGTTGGCTAGTCTCAAAGTTCGCCTTTTTTCTATGATTTCTCATGAATTCCGTACTCCTTTAAGCGTAATTTTAGCATCGTCTCAATTATTGGAAGAGATTCTTCAAGATACGGTGGAAAAGACTCAATTAAGAAATTTATATCGAATTCAATCATCGGCTAAGTTAATGAACCAGCTTTTAACTGATATTTTAACTCTGACCAGAGCCGAAGCAGGAAAACTAGAATATAAACTTGAACCATTAGATGTAGAAGGTTTTTGCCTAAATTTAGTAGAAGATATGCAGTTTTGTAGCCTAACACAACACACCATCAGATTTATTAGTGAAGGCCACTGCACGCGGGCAAACATGGATGAAAAAATGCTTTATTCTATTCTGGGCAACTTATTGTTAAATGCAATTAAATACTCACCTGAAGGTGGAAATATTTATCTAGTTTTAAGGTGTGAGCCAGAAGCCACAGTTTTTCAGATTAAAGATGAAGGAATAGGTATTCCCGATCAAGATATACAGAAAATATATGAGCCGTTCTATCGGGGGCAAAATGTTGATAATATTGTAGGTACTGGCCTCGGATTAGCAGTTGTTAAAAAGTGCTTGGATCTCCACCAGGGAGAAATTAGCGTAGAAAGTAAAGTAGGCGCTGGCACCACATTTACCATCAGAATTCCTCGCTGATCAAGTCTTACTCATGACCTACCTCACCACAGCCAAAGATATTCGAGCTGCGATCGCCAAGTACACCCAGTCCCCAATTCTGTGGCTGGACACGGAAGTCGCTGACTATAAAAGCGAAACACCAAGATTGTCTTTAATTCAGGTATTGGATGATGCCACCGATCTTACAGGCGAAAGGGTGGCAATTTTAGATGTGTTAGACCAGCCGGAACTCGCGGATGAGTTTATTGAAAAAATTATGCTCAACGCTGAGATTGAGAAGGTCTTCCACAATGCTAGCTATGACCTGAATTTTTTGGGCAAGCGGAAAGCTCAAACTATCGCCTGTACCCTAGAAATAGCCAAAAAAGTGCCTTATTACCTGGTGCCGCTACCTAATTTCCAACTCAAAACGCTGGCCGAGCAACTCTGCAATTTCGCAAACGTGGATAAAACGGAACAAGGTAGTGACTGGGGACAACGTCCCCTAACAGCAAGCCAACTACATTACGCGAAGATGGACGCTGTTTATGTAGCACAGGTGCATAATCGGTTGTTGCAACTCATGCAACCAGATCCTGCTACTGACGATATCGAGGCACTCACTCTGAGGTATCGGCAGATCGAGCATCGGTGGAAGCAGTTGGATACCGAAATTAATCAAATCAAAGAACGGCTTAAAGCTGCTATGCAAACTCAGAATCTGCCAGAAGTCAATGGTTTTCGGCTATCAGGCCAAACGCGAACCACTAAAAAAGTGGCCTTTAACCAACTGGCGAAGGTGACGCGAGAGCTGGGAATTGAGTTAGATTTATCGGTCGCATTGACCAAGGCACTTCAAAAAGAACTAGGAGAGGCGATCGCACAACTGCCAGTAGAAGAGGAGGTAACTACCAACTGGCGACTATCCATTGAAGCGCAGGATGATGGAGAACTACCCTTTTAACAACTCAGAAATCTCGGCCAGCAAAGGATGGGAATTTAGAAACCTCGCTCTCCTGTGAGGCAGGGTAGTTCATGCGATCGGGCAGTAAGAAAACAAAACAAGCAATTATACTCATGATTACATGCTCACCTCCATCTTCTAAAAGGCCAATTAAAGGATGTAATGCTGGAATAGCAATTGCTTGGTGAAGCATATCTACGATAATTCCAAATAAAGCAAGAGCGAGCAGTAACACAATTAGAGTTCGGGATGAGTTTTTAGATATACGATCGCCAAAGCGATAAGCCGTACTAATAATAATGAGAAAAAATAAACCCACTGTAGCCGAGACAAGAAGTTCGCCAAAATCAATCGCCCGCAAGTTGAATTTGGGTGAGAAAGCAAACACATCACTTAATCGCATTCCTAATTGTTCGTGAATTTGAATAGCATCATCTAGTAATACGTAAAAGAACAATAACGACCAGCTCAGATAAAGAATAGAGCGCTTTTTGAATGCTAATAAACCCAAAATAATTACAATCCAATACTCTTTAAGGTATTGGAATAACTCACCGTATCCTCTATCTGCTTCAATTGAATAATGGTAACTTTCAGCGAAAGGTGTATAAACATGAATAAGATGAACTATAATGAAGGCGATATCGGCAGATAAAAATAAGTAAAGAAGCCTTCTTGATCGCTTAGTTAGATTGAGTTGCACCGAGATTACTCCTTACAAATTTTTACTTAAGTCAGGATTAAAACCCTGACTAGTTGCCATGCCACAGCCAGCCCAAAGCCAGCAAGCGGTTTCAATTCAACTCAACTTAGTAGAAACTTGAGAACTGTTGAGTGCAATTTGTTGCCCCTGCTTAAGTTGGGCTAGCACCTTTATTGAATGAGCAACGCTTACCCTGCCATGAAGCCTACAGCAAGGTTAACGTCTAGTTAAGGTTAAATTAAAGCTTAACCTAGTCAGAGGGATAAGGTGGGTTAGATACCAGCTTTAACCCACTAAATATATCGAAGGGAATAGGCAATAATGCGTGAGAGATTCGCTAAGGTACTCTACCTAATCAGCTAAAAAGAGCGAATGCCCGTAGCTAAGCCTTGAGAGACGCCAGTGAGAAAATCTAGGTCGAGAGTTTCGATGCGATCGCTCGCCTGATGATAGTGAGGATTTCGCATAAATGCCGTATCGGTTATCATCATCGCCCGATAACCTCGATCCCAAAAGGGAGAGTGATCGCTCAATCGCGTCTGGCGCACCATCAAACCTCGATTTAGTACAGGCAACCACTCGCTAGGAGTTCCGGTTTTGCGAATGCTGCGGCTGAGACGAATTAGATCGCCCATGGCTGGTAAGTTGCCTATGAGAGCAATGAAGTTGCCACGATTAGGGTAAAGGTACTTCAAGCCAGGTGGGTATTGTTGCGAACCCACAGACTGATTACAATAGCCCAACATTTCCAAGGAGATCATCAAGCGCAGAGGTTGCCCTTCTTGCTGCAAGTCAGCCGCATACTGCTGACTTCCTAGCAAGCCGTACTCTTCCATATCAAAAGCAACCAATCTGACAGGATATTTTAAGGCTTGAGTAGCGAAGGCTCTTGCCAATTCTAGTAGCACCGCTACACCCGTAGCATTGTCATCAGCGCCCGGACTGCCAGGTACGGCATCATAATGAGCGCCTATTAAAATTGGGGGTAGTTCCTTGTTGTTTGCAGAACTTACGCCTCCTTGACCTTCTTTCCTCAGGGCTGGTAGGTTCAGGACTAAATTGTAATGAGTTTTACCTCGCACCTGGAATGCATGGCTTTCTACCTTGCCCCATTGTTCTAGCTGTTGGCGAATGTACTGCTGAACGTAGAAATGCCCAGCAGTATTGAGATAGGGGTCGCGATCGTGTACCAATTGAGCCAGGTGTGCCTGCAAATTTTCCTTTAGAGTCAAGGTAAGTTTCTCCTGGTAATTGGTAATTGGTAAT
>DNXU01000268.1:23528-24637 GCA_003505715.1 Cyanobacteria bacterium UBA8803
ATCACCCATTACCCATCACCCATCACCCATCACCCATCACCCATCACCCATCACCCATCACCCATTACCCATTACCCATTAGCTCTCAGAGGGCTTTTTGTGAAACCTAATTCCCAAGAATATGTCGTAGACAAAACTGAGAAAATCTTTGCCTTTAAGCAATCCCAAGGATTGATGGCAGCCTTTTGATTCTAGAAGGGGCTTGGTTGCATAATAAGCAGCCTGGTATTTGTACCATGGGATAGAAGGCCATAGATGATGAATCAGATGGTAATTCTGACCCATAATCAGCAGATTGAGAATGGGGCTGGGATAGACTCTGGCATTTTTCCAGCGATCGCGCTCCTTAAACGGGCGATGGGGCAAATAATCAAAGAACAGTCCTAAGGCCAAGCCTACGACGAGAGCTGGTACGAACCAAAAGTTCATAATGTAGCCTAAAAAACCGTATTGGCAGGCCAAGTATATGATTGTAGCCACAAATAAACGGCTCAAGAACCATTCGAGCAGCTCATAGTTGCGCCACAAGCGGCGTTTGAAGAAAAAGATTTCGTGATAAAAAAAACGAGCTGCAATTAACCACAAGGGGCCGCCCGTTGAGACAAAATGATCGGGGTCGTTTTCGGGATCATTCACATGGGCATGGTGCTGCATGTGTACCCGCGTGAACACTGGGAAGGCAAAGCCCAACATCAGGGCACTCCCATGACCCATAAGAGCGTTTGCCAAGCGATTTTTGTGGGCAACATTATGAGAGGCATCGTGGATCACTGTTCCTGCCATGTGCAACGCCAGAACGTTAATACCAAAGCAGTAAGGATCTGGCCAATCCCACAACCAATAGCCACAGGTCGAGAAGACGACCATAGCCATCGCCAATATGAACATAAGTAAAGTTAGATTAAATTCATCTGGAGGGCCCAGAAACTCTCTGGGCACTGTCAGCGGCGTGGTGGCCTCCGACATCGCTATCGTTGCTCCTTATGTAGTGTCCTTTGGTAGTATAAAACTTCTTAACGCAATGATAAAGATTTGTTGACATCAGCTAACCTGATGAGAATCTTTAAGATTGATAATTTCGTAATGGGTAATCGGTAATCGGTAATCGG
>DNXU01000268.1:24834-27286 GCA_003505715.1 Cyanobacteria bacterium UBA8803
CCTCATCCCTCATCCCTATTTCCAAATTTGGGGAACTTACATCTCTAAGAGTTACGTCTAATTAACCTAAATTACATCCTGACAGCTTGCCAGTGCCTAATAGTGACGCCCTGCCTTTCTTGGAGCTAAACTGTGGCAGTAGCGACTGCACTCACATTTTAGAGGATAGATGCCATGACCCAACAGCAGTTTGCTCCCACTTCAGGTCTAAGGGCTTTTGTACTTAAATCCCTTGGCTTGCCAGCCAGCACTGCAATTTTACTAGCCACTCATAGTGCGTCTGCTCTCACTAATCCCCTCTCACCGACTAGCCCACCAGATCAACTGGTTCGCAGTATCACATTAGCTCAGAACCGAGATAGCAAGGCGAATACTGCTGAGGAGCCTCGGTTTACTTGTGAGGTTCTTGATGGTGAGTACACAGTAATGTATCACCCCGAAAGTCAACCTGGTGAAGGGTATGCCTGGGCGACTCCGACAGCGATGGGTGGTGGCTGGAGTGAAGAGGAGCGTTGCAATGAGATTAGCCGACGTTTGGAATCTTACCGACCGGATGGCTTGCTGGAAATGCAAACAGCTGTGGAAAATAACTACAATATCATCTGCGTAACTACTCAGCAGGTGGCAGATTGCCGGATTGTGCTAACTGTGCCTCCCGGTCAAGATCCCCAGTTGACCCGCGATCGCGTATTTGAGAATTTGACTGTTGCCGATAGCGGTCAGTCCACGGATGCTGTAGCGACATTTGTCGGTGGCGATAGTAATTCGGAGTTATTAGATCGGGTCTTAAATGAGAGTCTGTCGGCTTTGGGGATTGGCAAAAACTCAATGAGGCGTTCTGATCGCATTAATCTGCGACCCTTCTTAGATCCATCAGACGGCGGTACTGGCACCCAACTACATAATGGGCATCCAGTGCGAACCAATCCTCGCTTAAAGCCGGATAATTTTCGTTAAAGCACAGATTGGGGAGATGGGGGAGATGAGGAGATCGCCTCTTGTGCCTTCTCGCTTCCCCCCTCAACAACTGAGGTGTCTAAGAAGCCTTGGCCTTTTAAAATCTCAAGGAGGTTAACCTCTGTTTCTAGCAGGCAGGCATGGCCGGACTGAGGCAATACCATCATTTTGGCATTGGGCAGACAGTTAACCAGGTACTCAGCTTCGTTTAAAGATGGCCACAGCCGATCGGCGGCACTGGCAATCAGCAAAATAGGTTGAGCTAAACGTCTCAGTTGCCTGGGATCTATGGCAAACTCTCTCAACATTGATAACCGCCAGCTTAGGGTTTCTGCTGGCACGGAGCGCATAGCATTCAGAAGGGCGCGGCGATCGTTAGGGGCTAGCCTACCCAAGGATGATAAAAAGGGTAAAAAGGCCAAGGCCGATATCTTATAAAAATCATCGGGCAACCAGCCAGCCAGTTGCGCTCCCCATAGCAGCCAAGAGTTTTGACTAAAGGAAGTCGCTGGGTTGCTCAAAATAATCCGGTCAAACAGATGAGGCGCTAACAGCGCGACTTTCACAGCTAAACAGCCTCCAAAGGACTCACCACACAGATAAACGGAACGGCGAGGTCGCCCGGTTAGTTCTGCCATAATGAGACAGACCACTTGACTAGCCAGGTCTTCCCAGTTGGTTAAATCATCAGCAGGAATCATCAAAGAGCGAATGTCAAAAGCTCCTGCTAACCCTTTTGTTTGCGCTCGCAGTAGTTGGCCTGTGCCGTCCATCCCCGGTAAAAACACAAATAGGGGGTAATCGGGATTGAGCGATCCCGGTGTCAGCAAACAAGGACGACTCTTAATTTCTGGCATGGTTAATTTTCCACCAAATTACAACGATTTCCAGCTGAATGCTTACGAAAATATGAAGGGCAAAGGATAGAGTAGCAAGTGTGAAAATATACCAGGTGTGGCAGAGAACTTTTTATGTAGATTTTTGATGGTTTCAGCTTTTATGCTCAATCTTTTGTCGTAAATGAGTAGTACCATGCCAGTCGTATAGGTAACTTATAATACATTACGGTTTGCGTACATTCGCGGGTATAGTCCCTAGTCTAGCGATGTGGTCTGCGCACTTGTTTTGCTAAAAGCTGTTCTAGGCAGCCAACAGACGCAACTGCAATACCTGCAATAAGTAATCTTTCTTAACAATAGCCGCTAATGTTACTTTTCAACAAATGTCTTAAGGTACTTATGTCAGCTTCAAAGCCAGATGGGTCTGTTTTAATCAGGGTGCTTTTTGCCAATCACTACTAGCTCACCAGCTGACTTGAAAATAAGGCCCAGAGGGCAGGAGGCTTCTATACATAAGGGCACAAAGCTTGTAGAGCAAGCTTTTTAACCTTGTTAAAGGGTGGGTTATTTCTGCCGCGCTGCCCTAGCCACCCATAAGCTGTCGCTCAAAACAAAAGCATGAAAATCGTTCTCACCCCTCATCCCTCATCCCTCAT
>DNXU01000268.1:27355-34470 GCA_003505715.1 Cyanobacteria bacterium UBA8803
CCTCATCCCTCATCCCTCATTTTTATTGAGATGTACTTCAATTTTTGTAGTTAGTTCAAGAAGTGTTAAATAAGTTTCAGTAAAGTTTTTTAAATCATTGTAACAATTGATACTTTTTATAAGGAAAATGCTAAGTAAAGCTGACTAGATATAACCCATAGGATAAATAATTGTAGACAATACACTAGAAATTAAAAGTTACTAAAGGAGGGCATTTTTTTTACAACAGATGAGCCATACCAATACCCCTAGAAGCGCCTTTACTGTTATCACGCCATTCTATGGCGTAGTCGCAGCTGGATGCGATCTCCTCTGCCACAAGCTAAAGATCCACTGCGATCGCTTCAGTCGCACGATATCCCGTCGTCATAAAACGATCATAAAGGAGTTTTTTGGGTATGTTTGGGATAGGGGTGATATCTACCTAAGCGAGCAAAAAGGCTGCTACTGCCTCTCCTGCAAGGAATTCAAAGAACAACGCCATCTCTTAGCAGGACGACGGTGTCCGCTCCACTCAAATAAAGACATTCTGAGGTTTCATGGTGTTTACTCGCCTGCCATGTTAATTTCAGCAGGTCTCCCAGTACTGAGTCGCGACTGTGGGCAAGGTTTTCTGACTCAAGATGGCCAGAAAATGAGAAAAAGCCTCGGCAATACCCTAGATCCATTAGAATTAGTCGATTGGTATAGTACAAAGGCGATTCTTTACTCAAGTTCCTTGGAGCTTGTACAAGGAAGGAAAACAGCAAGCTGTTGAAGAGGTCTTGTACCTTGTGTTGGAATCAGTTAGACTAGCAGCTTATCTACTAGCACCAATTATTCCTAGCATCAGTACGGATATTTACCAACAGTTAGGCTTTGCAATTGACTTTAACGAAAAAACCTATCTTCAAGATTCTACAACCTATGCCGATCAAGCCGCTTGGATAATTTCAAAAGTTCATCAGAGCTTAAACCAACCAAAACTCGTTTTTGCATCAGTGGAACAAGTTTAATTTTACTCCGTCGTCTAGGGCATAATATGAATCGACGGCTACTCTAAATTGGAGATTATCGGGAAAGGAGGCATCAAGACCTTTTTTTACATAACAAATAGAGGCATAAAATCATGTTGAATAACTTTAGTACTGATCCTGTTTTTACTCCTGAACAAATTTTAGAAAATCGCGGTAGGGTTGCCATATTTATTGACGGTTCCAATTTGTTTTATGCAGCCCTTCAATTAGGAATTGAGATTGACTATACCAAGCTACTCGTGCGTTTGACAGCAGGTTCAAGATTACTCCGCTCCTTTTTTTACACTGGGGTCGATCGCACTAATGAAAAGCAGCAAGGTTTTTTGCTGTGGATGCGCCGTAATGGCTATCGGGTGATTGCGAAGGATTTAGTACAGCTCCCAGATGGCTCGAAAAAAGCTAATCTAGATGTGGAAATTGCTGTGGATATGATGGCGCTAGTGGGTTCCTATGACACGGCGGTTCTCGTTAGTGGGGATGGGGATCTGGCTTATGCAGTAGATGCAGTTAGCTATCGGGGAGTTCGAGTTGAGGTAGTGAGCTTGCGTTCAATGACCAGTGACAGCCTAATTAACGTCGCCGATCGATACATTGATCTCGAAAGCATCCAGGAGAGCATCCAAAAGACATCTCGCCAAAACTATACCTACCGTCCCTTGTCCAGTATCAGTATGATGGATGAACACGGAGATCAATCCATGGGTCATTAACTAGGGAGGGAGAGGGAATAGGGTGCCACCTCTCCCTCTGCCTATGTCAGGACAGCCACCCATGCGCAGTCTGGGGACAACAAAGTAATGAAAATGATTCTTCCCCTATTCCCTTTTCCCTATTTTTAAGTCAGCTAATGTTCTCTGACATAAAACGGCTTATTCCTTTTACTGTTTGCCTTTTGACAGTTGCCCTATTGTCGGGCTGTCAAACTGAAAGCCGCACCGCCAAGAAAATACAAAAGGATACAGCAGCAACTTCAATTGAAGGCAGCCTCGTCTTTAACAATGTCACTCTGGATCAGGTGGATGAGCAAGGGCATCCTCTTTGGAAAGTTAAGGCCAAAAAAGCGACTTACACCAAAGATAAAAAAATGGCTCAGATTGAAAAGCCAACGGGTGATTTGTTTCAGGATGGCAAACTGGTATTACAGGTGTCAGCCGATAGCGGAGAGGTTCAGGAAAATGGGAAGAAAGTCTACCTCAAAGGGCAGATTACTGCTACTGATACCCGCAATGGTGCCATTTTTAAAGGGGATGCTTTGGAGTGGTTTCCTAACGACGGTTTGTTAGTGGTGCGCAACAACTTGAAAGGGAACCACCCTCAACTTGAAGCTTCGGCACAGGAGGGGCGATACTTAACTCGGAAGCAGGAGATAGAATTGCGGGGTCAAGTCGCAGCTATCTCCAAAGATCCAGACCTGCAAATGAAAACGGAACATTTAATCTGGCAAATCAAAGACCAAAAGGCTATTAGTAACCAGCGTACCCGCATGGAACGCTATAAAAACAAGACGGTAACTGACCGAGTAGAAGCAGATCGGTCTGAGTATAACTTAAAAACTAAGATCGCCATCCTGACCCAGAATATTCAGTTAACGTCAGTCGATCCTCCGGTTTTGATCGCTAGTAATTCAGCCGTCTGGAACTTAAAGAGTGAAACAGTACTCTCAGATAAACCAGTAAGAATTGTTCATCAAAAAGAACAGGTTGTTATTACAGCGAATCAGGGTCAAGTAGATTTAGAGAAAAAAGTTGCCAATTTGACAGGTGGTGTTCAAGGGGTTGGTAGTCGTAATCAAGCGGAACTCTACGCTAATCAGCTGAGGTGGGATATTCCAACTCAAAACATCCAAGCTGAGGGTAATGTGATTTACAAACAAATCAATCCCCCTTTTAATGTGACTGGTCCAACAGCAGTTGGGAAACTTCAGGATCAAAGTGTTATCGTCAGTAGTGCCCCTGGTAATAGAGTGGTAACGGAAATTGTGCCTTAGCACTTTTAGGGAATGGGGAATGGGGAGTCGGCAGGGTATAGCGGGTACTGAAGGGTGAAAGAGTCGAAACAGATTTTACTGGTAAAATCTGTCGTCCCGGTTGGTTGCTCACAAGCGGTCAATTACTTGTCACGAATGGGTAAGGTTTTTAACCGCTTTTTGGCTCTTTAAAAGTGCCAGATTTAGCTTTCTGTTAACTCAAAATTCTGACATTTTTTCAGAAATAATAGGGTTAAACCCACCTTCCGCACCCTGTACTGTCACAATTAAGCATAAACCTGTCGGTAATAGGCTTGATACTCCTCTGAGAGTAACGGTTCCCACCAATCGCGGTGAGTCAGATACCATTTTACAGTGCGGCGTAAGCTTCCCTGAATGCTTTCTTGAGGTGTCCAACCGAGCTGGGTTTTAATTTTACTGGCATCAATGGCATAGCGGCGGTCGTGCCCTGGTCTATCCTTAACAAAGGTAATTAAATCTCTGGATGGATGTACTGGTAAGTTGGGTGCCAATTCATCCATCAGTTGGCAAAGGGTATAGACTAGGTCGATATTTTTGATTTGGGTATTACCGCCGATGTTATAGGTTTCTCCTGGGGTGCCTTTGTGAAGGACTACATCTAAAGCACTGCAATGATCGCCGACGTAAAGCCAATCTCGTACATTTTGCCCATCTCCATACACTGGTAGTGATTTGCCCAGCAGGATATTAATACAGATCAATGGAATTAATTTTTCCGGAAACTGATAAGGGCCGTAGTTGTTAGAGCAATTCGTAATCAGCGTGGGTAAGCCATATGTATGGCGGTAGGCGCGGACTAAATGATCGCTCCCAGCTTTGGAGGCGGCGTAAGGGCTATTGGGTGAATAGGGTGTGGTTTCCGTAAAAGGCGGGTCATCAGGGCCAAGACTACCATAGACCTCATCGGTGGAGATGTGTAAAAAGCGATCGCTCTGCGGGCATCCTCGCTTGTTCCAACGTTGGCGAAAGGCTTCTAGCAAGGTAGAAGTGCCGAGGACATTGGTTCTCACAAAAGCCTCTGGCCCTAGAATCGAGCGATCCACATGGGATTCAGCGGCAAAGTGAGCTATTGTGTCTAGGTTTTCGGCTTTGAGCAGGGCATCTACTAGCGTGCGATCGCAAATATCTCCCTGGACAAACCTAAAGTTTTCCTGTCCTTCCAACGCCTCCAGAGTACGGCGATTTCCGGCATAACTGAGCAAATCTAACACTACTACGCGATCTACTGGGTAGCGATCGCACCAGTAATGTACAAAATTCGAGCCAATAAATCCGGCTCCGCCCGTTACCAACACTCGGCGAGGTTCTCTCAAAGGCATTATCACTATAATTGGGGTTTTCTCGAAGCATCAAGACGTTCCGGTGGAACCTCTCTACGCCATTGGGATTTATCTAAGGGGTGCCTCACTTCCCCTCGAATGCTTGAGGGACAGTATGAGAGGATTCTTGGGGCACTATCCGCTTGGATTCTTGAGATGTAGTTTCATTGGCTGGTTCAGACACAGTGCGAGCCGAGGTGGAAGATCCCTCCTGGCTAGCGGGTTGGGGTGCTGTTCGATTAGCCTCTTGAGGTTTTTTGCCAGCAGAGGTGGGAGATACCTCCTGGCTAGCGGGTTGGGATGGTGCCCGATCTCCCTCTTGCGGTTTGTTGCGAGCGGAGGTTGGAGATACCTCGCGACTAGCGGGTTGGGGTGCTGCTCGATCTGCTTGTTGAGGTTCGATGCGCGGGGCGGGTTGAGGTGCCCTGCGATTAGCCTCTTGGGGTGTTACTCTATTGGTCTGTTGCCGATTAGTCTGTTGAGGTTTTGCCTGTTCCGAAGGTTGAGGTGCTGTCCGATTCACCTCTTGGGGCGCTAGCGGATGAGCCTCTTGAGTTCTGGCACGTTCGGATGGTTGAGGCACTGTGCGATTCGCCTCTTGAGGTTTGGTACGATCTGTATTTTGGGGTGTCGTCTGGTTGGTTTCTTCAGGTTTGGTAGGTGCAGCGTCTTGAGGCGCTGTCTGGTTAGTGTCCTGAGGTTGGTTGCGATCGGCTTCTTGAGGTGCTGTTTGGTTGGTTTCTTGAGGTTGATTGCGATCGCTCTCTTGAGGTGGTGTCTGATTAGCCGCTTGACAATTTGCTTCTTTATATTTAAAAGCAACAGTTACTAAATAAGGTTTTGGCTGCCCGGTTTGATTGCTAAAACGGTAAGACTTAACCTCTTGCTGCGCTTGCTGATCGAAAATGGGGTAACCTGCACTCCTAATTAGGCGCAAATCAGACAGCTGACTATCCGCTCCCACTAATACTCCTACCACAGTAGCCCCTTCTAGCTTCTGGGTGCAGGCATCTTTTGGATAGGTGCCCTCAATCCTTTCTGTTCCTGGTTCTACTGGAGTAACTTGTGGTTGCTGTTGATTGATAACCGATTGTTGCTGTTGATTGAGTTGGTTCAGCCAAGCCACATAATTTTTCCTAGCTTCGTCACTAGTAGTATTGCGGTTATCTGCTGTGATCGTATTCTCCTGCTGCCCGCTTTCTGTGGCTACTTTAGTTGCCACCTGTTGTCCATCTGGAAGGGGTGTTGAGTTTTGACCGGAGGTATTATCGACTGGCGGTGGAGGCAGAGAGCCAATGTCTACTTGGGGATTGGGGTTTAATACTGGAACCCCATCAGAATTCCTAGCTATCTGTAGATTAGACTGGCTGGGGTCCCATACTTTTAAAGGTGTGCGCCGAGCTACTTGGGACTTCCAAACTGGGGAGTCGTAAATTTTGAGACCATTCCGATCTAGCTTGCCTTTGCTAGCCGCTTGTTGCTGGAGGAGAGACTTTAAGTTGCTCCGAGATGGGGAAACTTTTGAGTAATTGTAGTTTTTGAAGGAAGGATTGAGAGGCGGTAGGGGTGGGAAAGGAGAATTCAGCGGCGTCTGCTGATAAATCGATGGTGGAACTGGCAGCGTTGCCAGCTCAGGAATACGGTTTTGCTGGTCTGGTGTTAATGCTACCACTTGGACAGTCCGTGGCAGTTGTGATTGTTCGCTGGACATACCAGGCATATAGGGTAGGGTAAATCCTACTACTGCATGGATACCTGCGGAAGCCATAACAGCAATGCCAGTCGGTTGACCGAGGATTTCAGCTAGGCTTTTAATCAAGGAGACGTAGGACATATCAGTTACAGTTCACTCCGCTGCGTTATGTAAGCAGGCTATTAATTCAGGCGATTTGAAAGAGTATCTGCTTTATATGGAATAATACACACGATCGTTAAGGCGATCGGAATTTATTAAAGGATAGGGGTAAAGGCTTTTCAAGGAGATTAGGTCATTTTGACGATCAGTATAGAAAAGTAGGGCAATTTTAGGGTGGGGAGATGGCTTAAATCTTTATAAATTACCTGATCTGGTAATGTAGCTCGTTCCACCACCCAAGCTTTCTCCAAGAGTTGACGGCGATGTAGCACTTGCCATACCTGTTCATAAACCGAACTCACTTTCATTAGAACTAAGACATCAGCCCAATCTAGAATTGTTTCCAGTTCCTCCATATTATAAATAGCTGGAACTACAACGAAGCGATCGCCACGAACGGTTAGAGGCAATCCTATTGCTGAGGCTGCGGCCATTGGCGAACAGACTCCGGGGATCGCTTGGATCGCTACCCTGGGGTGCAGCTGTTGTAGTGTTTGCGCTAAATAAGTAAACGTGCTGTAAAAACTGATATCACCTTCACAGACAAACGCTACATCTTGACCTAAATCCAGATAATACCAAACCTGCTGCGCTGCGGCCTGCCAAGCTTGAGTCAAAATATCAGCGTCCTGCACGTAAGGAAAAGTCAATGGCAGCAGCACCTGCTCATCTCTCAGCCATTCCCCTACAATCTGCTGAGCAAGTCCCAGCTTCCCGTTAACCCCAGCCGGAAAAGCCACCACAGGCGTCTGTTGTAAGATGCGCAAACCTTTAAGGGTAATCAATTCGTGATCGCCCGGTCCGACACCAATTCCATAAAGAGTCCCTACTTGCGCAACCGTCATTAGTTAAGTTTTATTAATAAGTAGCCATAATACAGAAGTTCAGAAGTTCAGGAGTTCAGGAGTTCAGAATTT
>DNXU01000268.1:34534-38409 GCA_003505715.1 Cyanobacteria bacterium UBA8803
TCCCTCATCCCTCATCCCTAAAATCAAATGCCATTACCAACTGTCATTTTACCGGGCTATTTTGCGAGAGCTATTGAATATCAGGCTTTAGAAGCATCTTTACAACAGTTAGGCTTTCCTACCGTCACCGTACCTCTAAGACAAAGGGATTGGGTGCCTACCCTAGGTGGTCGTTCAATTGTGCCAATTTTGCGACAACTTGATCGCACGGTAAAACAGGTACTAAAAGACTACAACGCTTCTCAGGTTAACCTAATCGGTCACTCGGCTGGGGGGTGGATTGCTCGCATCTATTTAGGCGAAAAACCCTATACCATTCACGGTGATGTTACTGACTCGGTACTAGGGTTATGGCACGCTCATCCCTACGTTGCCACCCTAGTCACGCTAGGTACACCCCATATTAGTCAAGAGCGCTGGACAAAACGCAATCTCGATTTTGTGAAAATTCACTACCCAGGTGCCTTTTACCCCAAAGTGAAGTATGTTTGTGTGGCTGGTAAGGCTCTTTACGGCAAACAGCGCTTAGGCCAATGGCTAGCTTACAGCAGTTATAAACTGACTTGTGGAGACGGATACTGTTGGGGAGATGGGATCACACCAATTACAGCCGCCCATTTAGAAGGAGCTACCAATCTTACCCTAGAGGGAGTACTCCATTCACCCAGAAGGGCAGGAATTTGGTATGGTTCTCCTGAAGCCATGAAGTCTTGGGTGCCTTATTTAGCCTAAAAAGAAAAGTATTGAATAACCTCGTCCAATAATGTTGTTATGTCGAGTAATCAACTTGAAGACATCCACAACTTTCTGAAACTATCCGATACAATTGCAACAGCAGGGCAACCTACTGAAGAGCAATTCTCAGCAATCAAAGCATCAGGATATCAAGTTGTTGTCAATCTGGCATTACCAGACTCTCCCAACGCATTACCTGATGAAAAAAAAGTAGTTGAAGCTCAAGGAATGGAGTACATCAACATTCCCGTAGCTTGGGACTCTCCAACTCTTGAGGATGTGGCTCAATTTTTTAAGGTGATGGCAGCCAATGCTGACAAAACCGTTTTTGTTCATTGTGCTGCTAACATGAGAGTTTCAGCATTCATGTATCTTTATCGTCGCATTCAAGAAGGAATAGGTGATGAAGCAGCAAAGGAAGACATCGCTCGGATTTGGTCTCCCAATGAAACCTGGCAAAACTTCATTGAAGAAGTTATCCAGCATTATCACCCATCCCAACAGACTCAGGACTTACGCAGTTAGACTATATATAGTAGGTTGGGTAGAGCAGGGCGGGTTTTGACTTAAGTCCTATCTGCGGGGTCTATAATATTAGTTACTAAACCCGCCCCTACAGATATTATGGGTGTTTAACCGGATATGATATAACTTGTCTATGGTGCGTGAGCTACCGGATAACGTACCCTACTACTGCTTTTTTTATTTAGAACTCCCTCAGGATCTGCGTCCTTTGCGTTAAAAAATTCTTACTTCATCCCACCAAGCAAGCCAAACCGAATCAATCCCCGCCGATAGCCTCGACTCATTAAATTGAGGGAAAATGCGGCCTGAATGGTACTCCAACCACTTTGGAACAACCCAACAATTGCTTTTGGCTCGCAAACTGAATCCATCACAATATCCCAAAAGGGTGCTACCGCATCTGACCAATCTGCCGTTGTGATATTTTGGTAGCCCAGATTTTGCGCGATCGCTTCATACTCTGGCAGGGAAATCACGTAAGGCAAGCAATACACCCGATAAATTTCGGCTAAATGCTGCATCTCATCTGCACTCAGCGGTCCTGTTGCTGGTACAATCGGGCGATGACACCAGGTTGCCATCAAGAAAGTTCCCCCTGGTTTAAGTACTCGGTAGCACTCGGCTAGGAATTTCGCTTTATCCGGCATGTGTTCGCCACTTTCCATTGACCAGACGAGATCGAAATGGTTATCTGCAAAGGGCATATCTAAGGCATCAGCTACCTGAAACTGAACCGTTGCTCTTAAATCCGCTTCTACAGCACGTTCGGTGGCTCTTGACGCTTGTACGGGACTTAGTGTAATACCGCTAACCTTAGCCTGATATTTTTGTGCCAAGTAGAGCGAACTACCACCAATTCCACAACCCACATCTAGAATTTGCTTGGCTTGCCGTACCCCGCTCCAGTCCAAGACTTCTTCAATTAAGTCAATTTGAGCCTGACGCCTATTTTTTTTCTCATTACCTGTGAGACCATAGTAACCGTGGTGCATGTGTTCGCCCCAAACCTGTTCCCACAGACCGGACGAGGCATCATAAAATTCTTGAATTTGACGTTTAAGAGTTGAAGTCATGAGGGGGTGCGATCGCGATCGGCTTGAACTCAGCCTAGCAGAGGATGCCACTCTTAACAAATTAATTTAGATTTTTCTCAATGTGGATTACAACTAGGGTTATTGATATTCTGAATATTAGTATGTTATAAACTGCCTTCACATCAATCACTTCATGACCATCTCGCAAAAGATTTGCTTAGGATTCCTCGCAGTGATTACTGTGGGAACTATCCTCTTAATAATGCCCTTTTCCACGAGCAACAGCACTTGGAATGACCCGATTGTTGCCCTGTTCACAGCTACCTCTGCCGTTTGCGTTACTGGTCTTGGAGTTGTTGATACTGGTACTTATTTTTCGGGTTTAGGGCAATTTTTTGTTGTTGCCCTCGTGCAAATTGGGGGGTTGGGTTATATGACAACCACAACCTTTCTGATCCTGTTAGTAGGGCGACGGTTTGAATTACGGCATAAAATGGCTATTCAACAAGCTTTAGACCGACCTGGTTTGCAAGAGAGTGCCCAAGTGATTCGCTCTATTATTGCTACCACTTTGCTTTTTGAAATCACGGGAGTTTTCTTGTTAATGCCAGTTTTTGTACCAGACCATGGCTTAGATCGTGGATTGTGGTTAGCCATATTTCATAGCGTTAACTCCTGGAACAATGCCGGATTTAGCCTATTTCCAGATAATTTAATTCAATACCAATCCTCAGTTTTGTTAAACCTAGTTGTCACCGCATTAATTGTTTTTGGAGGCATTGGGTATCAGGTTATTTTTGAAATGTACTTGTGGTTGCGCGATCGCATTTTCAAAAAACAGCATACTATGGCCTTCTCCCTCAATTTTAAAGTGGCCACCACTGCAACTCTATTCCTGTTACTTATTGGCACCGTTGCCTTTTTCTTTGTAGAAGGTCGTAATCCGGAGACCTTTGGGGCTTTGAGCTTCCCCCAGCGATTGATGGCAGCTTGGTTTCAGTCGGTAACTCCTCGAACAGCTGGGTTTAATACCATTGATATTGGCAAAATGACTACGGCTGGGTTGTTTATTACCATTGCTCTCATGTTTATTGGTGCAAGTCCCGGTAGCACTGGTGGCGGTATGAAAACAACAACTCTAAGTGTTTTATTTAGTTGTACTAAAGCCATTTTACAAGGTAAAGAAGAAGTTCATATTTATGAGCGGCAATTGGAAATTACTGTGATTTTGAAAGCTGTTGGCGTGTTAGTAGGTTCGGTAGTAACTGTGATAGTTGCTACCATACTAATTGCCCTCACCGACCCGCAATTTGATTTTATTCAAATCCTTTTTGAAGTGGTATCAGCCTTTGCAACGGTGGGTCTTTCTACAGGTATTACTGCTAAGATTTCAGCCTTGGCAAAGCTGATTTTNNGATTTTAATTGGGACTATGTATGTAGGAAGAGTGGGAGTTCTGTTGCTTATGTCAGCACTATTGGGAGATCCACGTCCTAGTGCAGTTAGGTATCCTGAAGAAAACCTGCTGGTCGGGTAGTTAGGAGATTTAGCGTTAACAAGGATGAGGGATGGGGGATGAGGG